>JBJEVL010000161.1:0-10555 GCA_051884335.1 Akkermansia sp.
ACCCTCATCATGGAGCCCAAGGCGCTGGGCATCGGCGCGCGCCACATCACCATCTCCACCAGCGGCAACGTGCCGGGGCTGCGCCGCCTGGCCGCCTTCGGCAAACCGCTGCGCCTGGCGGTGTCGCTGCACGGCGCGAGCGACGAGGTGCGCTCGCGGGTCATGCCCGTGAACCGCAAATGGCCGCTGGGCGAGCTGCTGCCCGCGCTGCGCGAGTGGAACCGCACGGGCAAGCACATGATTACCCTGGAATACATCCTCATCGAGGGTGTGAACGCCGACCTGAGCCAAGCGCGCGAGCTGGCGCGCATCGCCCGCGACCTGCGCGCCAAGGTCAACCTCATCCCCTACAACCGCGTGGAGGGGCTGCCCTGGGTGCGCCCGAGCGAGGAAGCCTGCCGCGCCTTCTGCCGCGCGCTGGTAGCCGAGCGCATCCCCGTCACCCTGCGCTACGAAAAGGGGCACGACATCGACGCCGCCTGCGGCCAGCTCCGCCTGCGCAAAACCCGCGGTCAGCAGGGCTGAAGCCCCTGCCGCCGCAAGGCCTCCGCGATCAGTGCCAAAATTTTCCCGCCCGCCGCACTGCGGGGGTGATGCCCCGCTCGCTACTTCGACGCAGAGTGGAGCACGGCGAGCAGTTCTTTGTTGCCGCGCTCGAATTGGCGAGCCATCTGCAGGGGGGTATCCCCGCCTAAATCACAGGCGTGGGGGTCGGCGCCGAAGTCCAGCAGGAGCCGGGCCACGGAAGCCGTTTGGGCAAAGAACAGCGGGGTCCAACCATCGGCATCGCTCTGTTCGGTATCGGCACCTTTCTCCAGCAGGAAGCGCACCATGTCTTCCCGATTTTCCCGCACCGCTTCAATGAGGGCGGTGATGCCGTCCTCGAATGCGGTGCCGTTGATGTCGGCACCGTAGCGCAGCAGCAGCTCGGCCATGGGGATATACCCCTCGCCGGCGGCCACAGCCAAAGGCATGAGGCTCAGAGAGCAGGGCTGGTGGGGCGAGGCTCCGTGTTGCAGAAGAGCCTCGGCCGCTTGCAGGCTGTTGTGCGCAATGGCGATTTCCAAGGGTGAGCATCCATTGCCGTTGAGATGCTCGGGGGACAGCCCGCGCTCCGTCAGCCACACGCACAGAGCCGCGCTGTTGCCCTGCGCTGCGGCGTGCATCGCCTCGGGCACCTCCCGCACGCAGAGCCCGGCCTGCTCCAGCAGCTCAGCCGCTTCCATGCGCCCGTACAGCGCCGCCCATTCCAGAGGGGGGATACCCACCGTATCCGCTTGGTCGGGCGCCGCCCCAGCCGCCAATAGGCGGCGACACTCCTCCGTGTGCCCGCGCACGATGGCATAGCTCAGCGGGGTCATCTCCCGCGGGGGCTGCGCGCCCCGCTCCTCCAGCAGCTGCACCGTTTCCTCATTCCCGGAGGCACAGGCGGCGTACATCAGGCAGCGTGCGTCATCGCCGAAGAAATCCAACTCGGCACCTTGAGACAGCAGGAGGCGGACTATCATCGCATGACCGAAACTGACCGCTTTCGTCAACGGGGTTTCCCGGGCATAGAGATTTTCATAGGTGTCGCGCACGGCCTGAATGTCGGCTCCGGCGTAGAGGAGCGCCTCCACGAGGATGAAGTCGTTGTATTGGCAGGCTCCTATGAGAGCGGTTTCGCCGTCGGGGGAGACATAGCGTGCGCTCGCGCCCTGCTCCAGCAGGCGGAGCACGAGTTCGCGCTCCCCGTGGTAGGCGGCGTCGATTAATGCCTGATCGAGGGCTCGTGATTTCTTGTTGTTTCGTGCGCTCATGGTGGTGTGTTGGGGGGTGATGAAAAGCGGTCGCTCCGATGGCCGGGTCAGGCATCTTGCTCGGAGGGTGGAAAAGCGGGCTGAGCAAAGACGCCATCGGTGAGGCGGACAATGGCGGGGTAGTGTTCCTTGTAGTCGTGTCGGTAGAGCTCGGCTTCCCCCTCGCGGCGCACGAGCGTCATGGACAGTTCCTCAATAAGCTCTTTCATGGGATGGTTGGCTTTGGTCGGTTTGAAGGTGAAGAACACCTGCCCGCCGTAGACCTTGGCCAGATGATTGACAAGCGTTTGCTCGATTTTCTTGCGGGCCACGCGGCAGGAAATCACAAAGTCGGTGATGACGGCACCCTCTTCCCTTCTCTCCACAATCATGAAACCGACCAGACCGTAAGCGCCGTAGCGATCGCTCGATTGCATGGCGAGGCAGTCGTGGCTGCTGTCGGTGCCCATGGCGAGGATTTCTTCCTTGCTCAATCGGCGCCCGGAGGCATTCAGTTGGTTGGTGCGCTGCACGAGCTCATAGCAGCGATCCCACTGCGCATCTGTCGGGCGGAGGATTTCCAAACGAATATCGCAGGACAGGAGGAATGAATCAATGTTTCCCTTCCAGTGTTGCCGGTCGCTCACCATTTTTTCCAGCTGGCGGTATGTTTGGCGCCGCCCTGCCGATTCGGCCGAGAGCGGTACCTGAAAACGCTCCGTCCGGCTGTAGGCTTCAATTTCCGCCGGGTCCAAGCAGATGATTCCCTCAATGGCCGAGCTGACCTCATCGCGCTCAAAGGGGCTGTCGTCCACAAAGACAACCGTGTTGGCGTTGATGTTCATCTCGGAAATGGTGTTGCGTATGTTGATGCTTTTGGGCTGCCAGTTGATTTTGCAGAAGACAAAGAGATCTTCTATGCCCATGTCCCTGAGCACGGCGCGTGCCTGCTCTTCGTTATTTTTGGAGGCGATGCTGTTCACGATGCCGCGCGCATCCAGCTCGCGGATGAGTTGCACCAAGTGTCGGCGGAGCTCCACGTGCGGATTTTCCACGAGGATGCCTTCCCACAGGCTGTGATCCAAATCCCAAATGACGCATTTCACCTTGGGCTTTTTCGCGGGGGATGCGGGTGTCAGCGATGCGTGGCAAAGGGTGATGCAGACTTCCTCTTCGGCATTGACGGGGTGGAGGCAGAGGTAGTGCGCCTGCGTCAGGTCAACATCCAGCGAGATGGTCTTTTCTCCGGGTGGCAGGTCAATGAGCGTGCGTGTGTGCAGGTCGGTATTTTTCAGCCGCGTATCAAGCAGCAGTTGCGTGGCGTGATCCCGGTTCACGAGCGTGCAACGGAAAAGGGCTGACGGGGCAGATAGGGTGGACATTCGCTTCCGCCGGCGCTGCATCCAGCGATTCATCGCCCCGAAGCAGAGCGATTTGAGCCGATTGGTCGGCAGGAAACGAGCGGCGAACCGGCAGCACAGCCCGAGCAAGTGCCAGCGCCGACAGTACGCAAGGTAGTCAGCGCGCGACCACGCAAGCGGTTCGAGCGTTGTTTCCAATTTTGCCCATGATTTGAAGTGTGCCTGTGCGCCGAGCCTGCCGTGTTCGGAAACAGGTATCAGCCCGCCGTGAAAACGCTCGCAATGACCATCGGCGCGCTTCCTGAAACGGGGGCAGGTCGTGTAGCAAAGCGGTGCTGCGCATTCCATGCAATGTTCTCCCCACATCAGCGGGCAGAAGGCATCCCCGGGCGGCAGAAGCTCGCCCATCTTGGCGATGCTGAGGGGGGAGGGCTTGGCTGACAGGAAGTATTCAAACATGGAATCGGGGATGCCGTGTGCGGAAAAGACCTGTAATACCTGTGAACGAGCGCAGGGGGAAAGCTTGCTCGCTGTCTGCACGACAGTCCGATGAGCAAGCCCTCCCCCTGCCGGGAATCAGAGAATCGCAGCGGCTCAGCAGCCGAGCACATCGGCGCGCTCTTCGAGCAGCTCCTTGCAGGTGGCGGCGATCTTCTCTTGCGAGAAGGCGTCCAGCTCCAGACCCTCGACGATGCTGTGGCTGCCGTCGGCGTTGGTGCGGGTCGGCATGGAGCAGATGATGCCCTCGGGCAGACCGTACTTGCTGCCGTCGCTGTAGGAGGAGACGGAGAACCAGTCGCCCTCGGGGGTGGGGGTCACGAGGTTCTTGACGGTCATGAGCGCGGCGTTGGCGGCGCTGGCGGCCGAGGAGGCGCCGCGGGCGGCGATGATGGCGGCGCCGCGCTGCTGCACGGTCTTGATGAACTCACCCTTGAGCCACTCGGTGTCGGTGATGACTTCGGTGGCGGGCTTGCCGCCGATGAGGGCGTGCGTGAAGTCGGGGTACTGGGTGGAGGAGTGGTTGCCCCAGATGGTCATGTTGGTGACCTCGGACACGGGCACCCCGGCCTTGGCGGCGAGCTGGCTCTTGGCGCGGTACTCGTCCAGCAGGGTCATGGCGAAGAAGTTTTCCTTGGGCAGCCCCGTGGCGTTGTGCAGGGCGATGAGGCAGTTCGTGTTGCAGGGGTTGCCCACCACGAACACCTTGCAGGTGGGCTTGGCGTTCTCGGCGATGGCCTTGCCCTGGCCCACGAACACCTTGCCGTTGATGCCCAGCAGATCCTTGCGCTCCATGCCCGCCTTGCGGGGCACGGAACCCACCAGCATGCACCAGTCGGCATCCTTGAAGGCCACCGCGGGGTCATCCGTGGCCACAATCTCCTGCACCAGCGGGAAGGCGCAGTCATCGAGCTCCATCACCACGCCCTTGAGCTTCTCCAAGCAGGGGGTGATTTCCAGGAGTTTGAGGACGATGGGCTGGTCGGCACCGAGCATTTCGCCCGCCGCAATGCGGAAGAGAAGGGAGTACGAGATGTTGCCGGCAGCACCGGTCACAGTAACGGTAACGGGGGTCTTCATAACGCGCATGATTATGCGCCGCGCCGCGCGCGAAGTCAACCGAAAAGCGCGCGGCGGGCGCCGGAAACGGAAAAATGCACCCGGTTAGATTTCTCTCTAGCAAATATGCTTGACTTTTTGTGTCATTTTCGCTAGATTTTCCGCAACCCGACCTAGATTCAGCTCTAGAAGCGCGCTCGAAGTTTGCGCGCAGACGCTATCAGGGCTGGGTTTACATTCCGAATACATCAGCTATGAAAGCCACCACCACTCTGTTGGCCGCCGCGCTGCTCAGCGCGCCGGTTTTCGCCGCGGCGGATGCCGATTTTGCAACGCTGCCCACGCTGTCTGCCAAGCGCCTGAGCGGCGCTCTGACTGCCGGTTACGAGACGAACTACACCGGGCGCGGCATGGCGCCGACCAACGCCATCACCGAGGGTGAGGGCTCGGAAATGATTGCCCTGCAGTACAGCTACGACATGGGTTCCAAGAGCCGCTGGAGCTGGGAGGGTGCCATCGTCTACCGCATGATTTCCTCCGGCCACACGCTGTACGGCAACCCGACCTTCGGCGGGCAGGGCGCGGTTGCAGCGGCTGCGAGCACCGTGAATAACACCTTGAACAATCTCAGGCAGACTTCGGGGGTCGATTACTGGAATCTTGCTCTTACGGATGAGCAGCGGGCTGGTTATGTCGCTGCGGCAGAGCAGACCCCCATCAAGCAGGCGAACATTGAGAACGAGTTCATCGTGCAGAACGGACCCAAGTACACCACCCAGTACTGGAACGTGGCGCTGGGGCACACCTTCATTCACGGCGGTATGCTGGGCGTGATGGCCAAGCACTATCGCGACCAGGGCGCTTCCTGCGTCAACGAGGTGTTCATTCGCCCGGAGGTGACTCCCTTCCCCTGGCTCTCCATCGGCTGCGATGTGCGCTTCAGCTTCCAGGGCATCACCGGTTGGTGGTTCGTCCCCGATGTGACCTTCAAGGCGCCCCTCATCGGCACGCCCGAGGATGTGAAGCTGGCCGGTGTGGTGCAGTTCGGCATGTCCGCCACGGCTGACTACTACGCCGCCCCCTACTTCGCCTGCGACAATGGCTCGCAAGCCTTCTGGATCAAGGTGTCGACCCCTTGGTTCGTGACGCCCAATTTCATCCTGACCCCCAGCGTGAGCTTCAACTGGCTCGGCAAGGGCGGTGAGCACGCCAACGGGCAGTCCGAATATCGCTTCTATTCGGGCAGCGATGCCAACGTGCCCTTCGAGGACTTCCGCATCATCGGCGGTCTGATGGCCACCTACAAATTCTGATGGCATCGCGGGCTTTTTTGCTCGCATCGCATCGCCGACATGCTATACTGTCGGTATGCGGTTTGAAGGCCGCCCGCGCCCCTTGGCCGGGCGGCCTTGCCGCAGCGGATGCCGCAGTCCCCTTTTCTCACACTCTTCGTTCTCTATGATTAAGCCGCAACAGCTTTTACCGCACCCCATCCATGTCTCCGGGCAGGAGAATGTCATCACCCCGGGCTTTTACATGCCCAACCGCCTGACGGTTGCCTCCGGCAAGGCGCTGCACCACTTGCTGGACGGCAAGGTGTGCTATTTGGTGGACCAGACCTTCCCCCCCGCGCCGGAAATCATGGCCTACCTGAAGAAGAAGAATGTGGAGATTGCCTACTTCGACTTCCGCCACACAACCTCCCGCGCGGTGCGCGAGCAGATTCTCGATCGCATGTCCACGGGCAAGAGCGTGGTGTTCCTGCCGGGCATGGCGGCCAAGGTGCGCGGCTGCATTGCCGATGTGCCCGCCCCCTTCCTCATGACGGTGGGCAGCCTGCACATCTCGCCCGTGCCGGTGTTTGTGGGCATGTACAACAACCGCTTCTACGGCATGTTCTCCGACACGGTGGAGCCCGGCTGCCGCGAGGAGATGTGCATCCTGCCCCAGCTGCACCCCGGCCCGCAGACGGGCGAGCGCGTGCTCTCGGCGTGGATGCAGAAGAGCAGCGAGCTCTTCTCGGCGCATCCCATGCTGGCGGGCTCGCTCACCGGCGCGATTGTGCGCTCCATGCGCACCCACGGCAAGGTGGAAATCACGGACGGCATGACGGGCGACAAGCTGCCCTTCTACAAGGCGCTGGGCGTGGCGATGACCGTGGCTCCCGTGGTGAAGGCGCTGGGCGAGCCGCGCGTGGGTGTCATCCTGCCCCCCGGGGCGGGTGGCGTGATTGCCACGGTTTCCTGCCTGTTGGCGGGTGTGACGCCCGTGCTCATCAACTACGCGACCTCCAAGGCGGCTTTCGAGAGCACCGTGCGCCAGGCGGGGCTGACCCACTTTGTGACGGCGCGCAGGTTCCGCGCCAAGCTCAACACTTTCCCATGGCCGGAGGACGAGCAGTGCATCTATGTGGAGGATCTGCTCAAGTCGCTGGACAAGAAGGCGCTGGTGGCCAATGTGCTCATGGCCAAGCTGGCGCCCGCCAACCTCATCTGCAAGCGCTTCGAGACGGATGCCCGCCGCAACAACGACGAGGCGGTCATGCTCTTCACCAGCGGTTCGAGCGGCGAGCCCAAGGGGGTGGCGCTGACGCACCGCATGATTTTGGCCAACGTGGCGCAGTGCGTCAGCCGCATCACGCTGGAGGGCGAGCACCGCTTCCTCGGCAGCCTGCCCATCTTCCACAGCTTCGGGCTGACGGTGACGATGATGCTGCCCCTGCTGCTGGGTTACCCCATTGTCTCCTACCCCAACCCGACGGATGCCCGCACGCTCAACGAGCTGATCGAAAAGTACGATCTGACGCTGGTGTGCTCCACCCCCACCTTTGCCCGCGCCATGCTGCGCCGCGCCAAGGATGACACCTTCCGCAGCGTGGTCTACTTCATCGTGGGCGCGGAGAAGCTGCAGGCCGACCTCGACCGCGAGTACCGCGAGCGCTGCGGCGTGCAGCTGCTGGAGGGCTACGGCCTGACGGAGGCAGCGCCCGTGTGCGGCGTGAACCTGCCGGATGCGTCGCCGGTGCCGGGCTCGTCCTTCTATGTGCCCGGCACGGTGAAGGGCAGCATCGGCGCGGTGTTCCCCGGCATTGCCGTGCGCATCACCGATGTGGACGACGACAGCAAGGAGCTGGCGCTGACGGAGCGCGGCATGATTTGGCTCAAGGGTGCCAACATCTTCAACGGCTATGTGGGGCGCGCCGAGATGAACGCCGACATTTTCCGCGAGGGCTGGTTCAAGACCGGCGACATCGGCAGTGTGGATCTCAACGGCTTCCTGATTTTGGGCGGGCGCCTCTCGCGCTTCTCGAAGGTCGGCGGCGAGATGGTGCCGCACGAGGGCGTGGAGCAGGCGATTACAGCGGCGCTCGGCCTCGATCCCACGGCGGAGGAGGGCTTGCAGATTGCCGTGACGGGCGTGAGCGACCCGCAGAAGGGCGAGGCGCTGGTGCTGCTCTCGGCGCTGCCGCAACACCAGCGCAGCAGCGAGGAGAAAAACATCTTGGCGAGCATCCGCGCGGCGCTGACCGCCCGCGATATCCCCACACTCTGGGCGCCCAAGTATGTGGTGCCGGTGGAGTCCATCCCCGTGCTGCCCACGGGCAAGCTCGACCTGCGCTCCTGCAAGCTGCTGGCCGAGGAAGCCCTGGGCGAGAACGACCGCGAGGCCTGAGTGTTTTCGCATTCTTCCCGCAACACAACGCGCGCAGACCACAACGGTCTGCGCGCGTTGTGTTCAGCTTTGGGGAAGCTCGGGGAACTCCCCTCCTTCGCCGCGCCTGACAAGGGAGCGGCGCGGGCAGAGGTCGTGCGCGGCGATGGGGAAAGTCTGCTGATCCGCCATAGGTTTGACGCGTTAGGTTGGCGCGAGCTCTTCTGCGTTCTGCACAAGAGGTCCCTGTTCTCGGTTTTGAGCACCCCCCCGTGGTGTGCAAGTATCCCTGTGAGGATGCAGTGGTGGACCTTCTTTGCCGCAAGGGGCGGCGCAACTCCCACAACGGTCAAAGAGCGAGTTTAGACTTGATTCTATGGTTTAATTTGCGTATCCTTGCAGCTGCAGCCGAGAGAGTATGATAGGAGGCGGAGTGGTGTGATGCCGCCGGCGTTCTGCAGGTGCCGATGATGCTTGTCTGCGGCTGTGTCGGAAATCAGGGGTTACGTCCAATGAGACTTGTCAGCGATATCCAAACTCTGCAAACGCTCCAGCTCAGTATACTCACCTATGTGGATCGCGTATGCGCGCAACATGGGTTGCGTTATTATCTGGTGGGGGGGACGCTGTTGGGTGCGATCCGACATCAGGGGTTCATTCCCTGGGATGATGATATTGATATCGGGATGCCCCGCCGCGATTACGAGCACTTTATCCGTATCGCGGAGCAGGAGGGGGAACATCCGTACCGCCTTTGTTACATCGGCTGCGGAAGGGGAGAGTGTTTTCAGGCTCATTGCAAGGTGTATGATGAACGAACGGCATGCCTGACTGCCGCCGGCGAGCCCGTTGTGGGTGAGCCGGGGGTAGCCTTGGATATTTTTGCTTATGATGGGTATGGCCATGTCTACGGTGCTGCCGTGAAACGTTTTTTGCGGGCGCATGGTTTGCTGATGGCGATTGCGCTGTCGGGCAGAGAGCTTTCTCCGAGCGAACGAACGCTCAAGCGCCGCCTCATTCATTGGGCTTGTCGTGTGTTTGGCAAGGAGCGTCTCTACGAGGCAGTGTGTGCTTATTTGAGAAAATGCGATGTGGATACCTCGCAGTACGTTGCGGGCACGAACGGATGCTACGGTGCCCGCGAGGTGCAGCCCGCCGCCGGCTTTACCCGGCAAGTGCCGGTGACGTTTGAGGGAAGAACCTTCCCTGCTCCCGCAGGTTGGGAGCCGTATTTGCGCTCGCTCTACGGAGATTATATGCAGCTCCCTCCCGTTGAGCAGCGTGTGCGCCCGCATCATTACGATGTGTATCTCAAGGATGGGGCTGTTTTTCCTGAACTTTCCGAAGTCTGAATTGCCGTGAATATTGCCGTTATCTTTGCCGGTGGGGTCGGTCAGCGCATGAGCCGCAAGGGGGTGCCCAAGCAGTTCATTTTGGTGAATGAGGTGCCCATCATCATCCATACGCTGCGGGCGTTTGAAAGCCACCCCGATATTGATCAGATTTATCTTTCGGTGCTCGATTCCTACCGCGACTACATGGCGGAGCTGGCGCAGCGCTACGGCATCAGCAAGCTGCGCCGCATCGTGCCCGGCGGGGCGACGGGGCAGGAATCGATTTACAACGCCCTGAAGGCCGCCGCCGAGGATCACCCTGCGGAGGCTACGGTGTTGGTTCACGATGGCGTGCGCCCCATTGTGTCGGCCGCGCTGATTTCGGATTGCCTGCGGGCGGTGGAGCAACACGGCAGCGCCGTCCCCTACAGCCCCTGCACGGAGACGGTGATTACCAGCCGTGACGGCGTGCATGTCGATGATGTGTTGCGGCGCGAGCAGTTGTACAAGGCGCAAGCCCCGCAGGGCTTTCCGCTGGGGAAGATGCTCGATGCCCATGAGCGCGTGCGGCGCGAGCCCGCGGGCTATGAGGGCTTGATTGATTCGGCCTCCGTTTTTTATCGCGTGTTCGGCTCGGTGCATTTGGTGCGCGGTAGCAGCAGCAACATCAAAATCACCAACCCGGAGGATGTGTTCATTCTCAAGGGCTTGCTGGAATATCGCGATGCGGCCGAGGCGTTCGGCTTGGATTTCTGAGGTTGTGGGGCGATGAGTTGTTACACATTTTCAGAGCACCCCTTGGTGGCGGCCGATGTGGCAAGCATTGCGGATGACGCAGCGCTGCCGTGGCATTTGTTGAGCGGCTGCCGCGTGC
>JBJEVL010000162.1:0-10478 GCA_051884335.1 Akkermansia sp.
AGCTCGGGGTGCGCGCGTTCCAGCTCCTCCAGCTCGCGGTAGAGGCGGTCGTATTCCGCATCGCTGAGCTCGGGGCTCGCCTGAGCGTAGTAAAGCTCGTTGTTGCGGCGCACGATTGCGCAGAGCTCGGCGTGGCGCTGCTCGGGGGCTTGCTGCGCCGCGGCATATTCAAAGAGGTCCGTCGCCATTGGGGGGAACATGCTGAAAGGGAACGCCGAAAAGTCTAGCACATCGGCGGCGGCGGGTCAAGCGGCGCTCGCAGGTCCGGAAGCGGCAGCGGGCAGGAAGCGCTTGCAGGGAGGGATGCAGCCGCGGGTGCAGCGGTCGCGGGTCAGAGCAGGGTGCCGGCAGCGTGGTCGACCGCCATGAGCCCGGCGCCGATGAGCCCGGCATCGGCGCTGAAGCGGGCGGGCAGCAGGCGCAGCAGCGCCGCATGCTCGGCGAACAACTGCGCGCGGAGCGCCGCATGCAGGGGCTCGAAGAGCAGGTCGCCCGCCTTTGCCACCCCGCCGCCGATGACAAAAGCCTCCGGCACCAGCGCGTACATCATGTTCAGGAGCAGGCAGGCGAGCCGCTCGGCAAAATCGCGGTAGAGCTGCGCGGCGATGGCATCGCCCGCGCGCGCCGCCAGCTCCAGCAGGTAGGGCGTGCACTCCGCCGCCGTCTTGCGGATGCCCGCGGCGGCGTAGCGCTCCACCGCCTCGGCAGCCAGCTCGTTGTTGCCGATGTATTCCTCAATGGCGCCGCGGTTGCCGAAGGGACCCGTCTTGCCCCGGTAGCAGATGCTCGTCTGCCCCAGCTCGGCGCAGGAGATGCTGCGGGCGCGCACCACGCGATCGTGGAGGATGAGACAGCCGCCCAGCCCCGTGCCCAGTGTGATGGCGCAGAGCGAGTGGCAGCCGCGCCCCGCACCCAGCTTCCATTCCGCGTAGCCCATCGCGTTGGCATCGTTGTCGATGACGGCGGGGAGCCCCAGCGCCTCCTCCATCATCGCGCGCAGCGGCAGCGGCTGCGTCCAGCCCGGCACATTGGTGAGCTGGTAGAGAATGCCCCGGTAAAAATCCACCCAGCCGGGCATGCCCAGCCCCACGCCCACCACCTGCGGGTGGCGGTCACGCAGGCGGCGCAGCACGGCGACCATGGCCTCAATCGTCGCCTCGGGGCTGGCGAAGCGCGCCGTGGGCAGCGGCTCGGCGCGCTCGACCAGCGCATCGCCGCAGGTGACGCCGATCTTGATGGTGGTGCCGCCGAAGTCAACGGCGAGCGCTTGGGGCTGTTGCGGGTGCATGGCGGGACAGCGTCAACATTCAGGCGAGCTTGGCCTGCCAGTAGGCGAGCCGACGGGCGGTGTTGTCGGGGTTGGGCGCGCCGGGATTGGTGCGCAGACTCATGGCGCGATCCAAGCTGAACACGCTGTAGACATCCTCGCCGTACTCGGGCGAAATCTCGCGGAACTGCTCGAGGCTCAGCCGGTTGAGCGGCGTGCCGCTGCCGACGGCCACCGCCACCGCCTTGCCCACCAGCTCGTGCGCCTGACGGAAGGGCACGCCGCGGCGCACCAGGTAGTCCGCCAAATCCGTGGCAAGCAGCAACGGGTCGCTCACAGCGGCGGCGCAGCGCTCGGGATTCATCCGCATAGCGGCGATCATCTCAGCGTTGACCCGCAGCACCAAATCGACGGTTTCAAAGGAATCGAAGAGGGGTTCCTTGTCCTCCTGCAAGTCGCGGTTGTAGGTGAGCGGCAGCCCCTTGACCGCGACCATCACGCTGACCAAATTGCCGTAGAGCCGCCCGCTCTTGCCGCGCGTCAGCTCGCAGACATCGGGATTCTTCTTCTGCGGCATCAGGCTGCTGCCCGTGGTGTGCGCATCCGAAAGGGTGGCAAAGCCGAACTCCGCGCTGCTCCACAGCACCAGATCCTCGCTCAGGCGCGAGAGGTGGGTGCCGATGAGCGCCAGGCAGAACAGCGTCTCCATCACATAATCGCGGTCGGCAATGGCATCCATCGAATTCTCCGTCACCCCCTCAAAACCCAGCTCGGCGGCAATGCCCGCGCGGTCGAGGTTGATGGTGGAGCCCGCGATGGCGCCGCTGCCCAGCGGGCAGACGTTGAGGCGGCGGCGGCAGTCGCCCAAGCGCTCGGCATCGCGCGCCAGCATCTCCACATACGCCAGCAGGTGGTGCCCCACCGTCACGGGTTGGGCGCGCTGCAGGTGGGTGTAGCCGGGGATGCGCAGCTCGGCGTACTCCGCCGCCTTGAGGACGAGGGCGCGTTGCAGGTCGTGCACCAGCGCGATGCAGGCATCCATCTGCGCGCGGCAGTACAGGCGCGTGTCGGTAGCCACCTGGTCGTTGCGCGACCGGGCGGTGTGCAGCTTGGCACCCGCGGCGCCGATGCGGCGGGTCAGCTCGCTCTCGATGTTCATGTGCACATCCTCGAGCTTTTGGCTCCAGCTGAACTTGCCCGCATCGATGTCTGCCTCGATGCCGCGCAGACCGCCCTCAATGGCGTCGAACTCCGCCTGCGTCAGCATCCCGGCGCGCAGCTGCGCGCGAGCGTGGGCAATGCTGCCTGCAATGTCGTGCTTGTAGAGCTTCCAATCGTAGGAGACGGACTCGCCGTACCGGAGAACCAGATCGGCGGTGGGTTGTGAAAAACGGCCGGACCACATCATAACGCCGCGCAGTGTACACGAAAACGCCCGCTTCCGCAAGCCTGCGCTTTCGGGTTGACGAAGATGTCGCACCCGGGGGGCAGAGGGGAACCTGTCGAGTGGGGTGATGTACAGCTTTGAGAATGCTGTAGATCACATCAGTATTGAGAACAGAACAACTTGTATCATTTGGTGTTTTTCGGGTAGCATGATTCTGACCGTCGCTTCTCCATGCGATCATGATTGATGCTTCGGGAGGAGCATTTTTTGTGCTTGACTACAGCATTCTCAAGGCGTAGAATTTCCGCATGCCGCGCGTATTTTCCTATTGTGCTCCGGGACGTGTGTTTGCTTTTTTAAGATTTCATTGGATTCTTTCAATCCTTGTGTTGAATGTTTTGGGAGATCTGATGCTTTATGCCTATCTCAATGCGAAGCCAGCCTTTGTTCTCACCGATTGGGGCTTGTCCGAATTTCTGATTAACTATCAGGGCGGTTTTGTGAGGCGTGGTCTTTTGGGAGAACTGCTGTTTCGTTTGTGTGAGCCGCACCATTGGGATCCTCGTTGGTTGATTCTTCCGCTTGTTCTCGGCGTTTTTGTGCTGACGGTATATTGGTTTATCCTTGTTTTTCGAAAATATCGACTCTGCCTGTGGTTTATTCCCACCTATTGTTTCTTAGGTATGGCGCTGGTACGCAAGGATTTTCTGATGATGGGGCTGATCATCCTGAGCCTCCATTTCTATACAAAGATTCGGCGCCCTTCGTTTCGCCTGATCGTGTGTTCCCTGCTTCTTATCATTGTTCTGAATGTGCACGAAGCTGCGTTTTTTATTATCGGACCGCTTTGGATGCTGATTATGTTGTATGATCGGGGCTTGCCCTATCGCTTGTGGAGTCGCCTGAGCATAGGCTTGATACCTGTGTTGATGTTCGCAGTCCTGAGCATTTTCAAGGGTAATGGGGCAACGGCCGAGAGTATTTTTCATTCGTGGGATTACCTGTATTCCGGTGCGGATTCTTTCCCTGCCTCTATCGGTGCACTCGCGTGGAATAGCCAACAAACATTTTTTTCGCATTTGTTTGACAATTTCGGAGACATTAGTCTGGGGTTCAAATTCGGAGATGGCGGCCCCTCCTATGCTCATTATATCCGTAATGCGTGCATTCCTTATGGCGGACTCATTGTTAGGCCCTTGGCTATTGCGATCTTGTTCTACCTCGCAGTTAATCTTCTCTTCCCCCGCAGAGAGTCACGTGAGGTGTTGAGAAAATATGTTCTCATTTTGCTTTTCTTCTTTTTCTCGCTGTTACCGCTGTTTACGGTCTTGTCCTGCGATTTTCAGCGGATCGCTGCATATTGGCTGTTGTCTTCTGTCGTTGGATTTCATTACTTGCGAGGGATCGAGCTGCGAGTGCCGTTTGCCGATCGTTTGGATCGTTTCTCCGAACGGGTTCTCCAACTCACTCGCGCTAAGAAATTACGGCATCCTTGGATGTTCTTCCTATTCTTCTCTATCCCCCTCAAGGATTGCAGTCTGATTTGGTATTTCGCCCCCATTATTTCTTTCCCTCTCACGCTGCTTTATGTATGGCTCATATCTTGCTGAAAAACATTTATGATTGGTGCCGGGCGTTACGCATTCGTCACTATATCAAAAACGCCCTGTTGGCGGCAGCTCCGGCATGCAGCGGGCAGCTGTTCGAGCCCGCCGTGGCCGGCTCGCTGTTGTGGGGGCTGGCGGCTTTTTGCGCCACGGCATCGCTCATTTATTTGCTCAACGACCTGCGCGACTGCGAGCAGGATCGCCTCCATCCCACCAAGCGCCGGCGCCCGCTGGCATCGGGGCGCATCTCGCGGCGCGCCGCTTGGGTAGCCGTTGTTGTTCTGGGGGCGATTGCTCTGGGTGCCAACGCCATGGTCTTTCACCCCGGAGCGACCGCCATCCTCCTGCTGTATGTCCTGTTGAACTTCGCCTACAGCTTTGGCTGGAAAAACATCCCGATTCTCGACATCGCCATCCTGAGCTCGGGCTTCATCTTCCGCGTGCTCTACGGCGCATGGCTCACAGGTATCGTCATCTCCGACTGGCTCTACCTGACCATCGGCGCTTTTGCCTTCTGCATGGCGCTCGGCAAGCGCCGCAACGAGCTGCAGCGGCAAAAGAACGGCGATACCCGCAAGGTGCTGCGCCGCTACAACGCACGCTTTTTGGACAAAAATCTCTACGTGTGCCTGGGGCTAACCAATGTTTTTTATGCCCTCTGGTGCACGGACGCGACCACGGCCGCCCACTACGGCACCACCCATCTTCCCGCCACCCTGCCGCTTGTGTTGCTGATTACTATGAAATACAGCTACCACATCGAGGGCGACTCCGAAGGCGACCCGGTGGAGGTGTTGCTGCGCGACAAGGTGTTGCTGCTCATGGTCGGGGGATTTTTGCTGATTATGTTCGCCCTGTTGTATTGCCGATGAACATTTACGACTTCGACAAGACCATTTATCGGGGCGACAGCTCGGTGGATTTTTGCTTCTTTTGTCTGCGCCGCCATCCGCGCGCGCTGCGCTTTCTGCCCCGCTTTCTGTTCGCGCTGCTGCGCTACAAGGTCGGGCGCTGTGAGAAGGAGGCGCTCAAATCGGCTTTTTTCTCCTTTCTGCGCGATGTGCCAGATGTCGCGGGCTGCGTAGAGCAGTTCTGGCGCATTCACTCTTCGCGCATCGAGGCGTGGTATCAGCAGCAGCGGCGCGCGGACGATGTCATCATCTCCGCCTCTCCGGAGTTTTTGCTGGCACCGATGGCGGCACAGCTCGGCGTGCAGCTGATTGCCACCGGGGTGGATACCCGCACCGGGGCGCTGCTGACACCCAATTGCAAGGGTGCGGAAAAAGTGCGGCGGCTGCGCGCCCTCTTCGGGGAGGCGGTCAGGGCAGAAGCCTTTTACTCGGACTCTCTGTCCGACACACCCTTGGCGCGGCTAGCCGAGCGCGCCTACCTGATTCGCGGGCAGGAACAGCGCCCGTGGCCGCCCGCGCCCTGAGCCGCTGCTGCGGCTCGTGCGCGCCTCACGCGCCGAGGACAGCTCCGCGCAGGCGGAGGGCGTCGCGCAGCTCGCGCACATCGTGCACGCGGTGCAGGTCGGCTCCGCGGTCGGCGGCGAGCAGGCTCATCACGACCGTGGGCAGCGCCTCGCGCACGGGTGCGGGGCTGCCGCCGCTGAGCACGGCGCCCAAGAAACGCTTGCGGGACAGCGCCATGAGCAGGGGCAGATCCGCCACGCGCAGCTCCTCCAAATGCGCGATGAGCGCCAAATTGTGCTCCACATTCTTGCCGAAACCGATGCCGGGGTCGAGGCAGATGCGCTCTCGGGCAATGCCCGCCGCCTCGGCCAGCGCGAGCCGCTGCTCGAAGAACGCGCGCACCTCGCGCACCACATTGTCGTAGTGCGGGGCGAGCTGCATGGTGCGCGGCTGCCCCTGCATGTGCATGAGCACAATGCCGCAGGGCGCGCCGGCGCAGAGCGCGCGCATGGCGGGGTCGGCCAGCCCCGTGATGTCGTTGATGATGTCTGCGCCGGCTTCCAGCGCCTGTTCCGCGACGGCGACATGGCGCGTGTCCACCGAGAGCAGCGCCTGCGGGTGGCGGCGGCGCAGCTCGCGCAGCACGGGCAGCACGCGGCGGGCTTCCTCGTCGATGCTGACCTCTGCCGAGCCGGGGCGGGTGCTCTCGCCGCCGAGGTCGATGATGTGCGCGCCCTCTGCCAGCAGCTTGTCGGCGTGGGCGAGCGCGGACTCGGGGTCGCCGTGCTCGCCGCCGTCGGAGAAGGAATCGGGGGTGATGTTGAGGATGCCCATGATGGCGCCGCCCGCGGGCAGTTGCCAATCACCGTGGCGCAGGGTCCAATGTCGAGGCGTCATGAGAAGATCGTTTTGGCAGAAAGATAGCCGAGCAGGAAGAGCGCCAGCCCGCCCAGCAGCGAGAGCGCCATGTAGGCCCCGCCTTGCAGCAGCGCGCCCTGCCGCAGCAGCGCGATGTTCTCCCCCGCGAAGGTGGAGAAGGTGGTGAAGCCGCCGCAGAGCCCCACGGTGAGCGCCGCGCGCAGGTCGGGGTGCAGCGGGGAGCCGGTGCGCTCGAACAGCCCGTTGAGCAGCCCGAGCAGCAGGCAGCCCAGCGCGTTGATGCAGAGCGTGTGCCAGGGGAAGATGCAGCCCGCCCCCACCCACTGCCGCACGAGCAGCCCGCCGAGGTGGCGCAGCACGCCGCCGCAGAAGCTGCCCAAGCCGATGAAGAGAGCGGTTTGCATGGGGTGGGGCAGGGGGCAATCAGGCCATGCGGGCGTGGGCATCGGCCTCGATGGCTGCCCACAGCGAGGCGATGCGCCCCTCCACCTCCGGCTTGGCGGTGGCGGGGTCTTGCCCGGCAGTGCCGTGGGCAAAGAGGTAGTACTTGATCTTGGGCTCGGTGCCGCTGGGGCGCACGGCGAAGCTGCGCCCGTCGGCCAGATCCACAAAGAGCATCTTTTCGGCGGGGATGGGGTCGCCCTCCGCATCGCTCAGCGCGCCGGAGGAGAAGTCGCGCACGGCGGTGACGGCGGCGCCGTCCATCTCCGCCGGCGGGTTCTCGATGTAGGTCTTGGTCAGGGCGGCAATCTTGGCGGCGCCGTCGGCACCCTCCATCACGAGGCTCTTGCCCAGCTCCTTGTAGTAGCCGTACTCCTTGTAGAGGGCGTTGAGGCAGTCGAGCAGCCCCAACCCCTTGGCGGAGAGGTAGGCGTTGAGCTCGGCCAGGCAGAGGGCAGCGACGTTGGCATCCTTGTCGCGCACAAAATCCTGCGCCAGATAGCCGTAACTCTCCTCGCCGCCAAAGACGAAATACTTGCTGTGCGCCAGACGCAGGGCGCGGGTCTCCTGCTCGGAGAGCTCGCGGTAGTGGGCGCGCAGCTCGGCGGGGATGGCGCGCTCGTACTTGCCGAGCTTGGCGGCGATGTACTTGAAACCGGTGAGCACGTTGACGGTGGCGATGCCGTGCTTGGCGGCGATGGCGTCCTGCAAGGGGCTGGTGACGAAGGTCTTGACCATGACGGCGTGCTCGCGGTTCGCCTCGGTGACAATGCCGAGCTCGCGCACGCTCATGCAGCGGTACCACGCCAGCAGGCAGCCCGTCTGGTTGCCCGTGAGCAGCTCCATCCTGCCCGTCTCGCGGTTGCGCACGGCAATGCCCATGCGGTCGCAGTCCGGGTCGGTGGCGATGACCAGATCTGCGTTCTCGGCGTCGGCTTGAGCCACAGCCATGTCCAGCGCGGGAGCGTTCTCCGGGTTGGGGCTGGCGACGGTGGGGAAGCGCCCGTCCTGCACATCCTGCGCCGCGACGGTGCTCACGTTGCAGCCCAGCTCGCGCAGCAGGGGGACAATGCAGCGCTTGCCCGTGCCGTGCAGGTTGGTGTAGACGACCTTGGCGGCCGCCCCCGCAAAGACTTCGGGGCGCAGCGCCACCTGCTTGAGCCGCTTGATGTAGATGGCATCCATCTCCGCACCCAGCACGCGCAGGCTGCCCTGCTGCTCGGCGGGCAGGGGCTCGTAGCTGTCGCCGGTGAGGGCGTTCACCTCGGCGATGACCCCCTTGTCGTGCGGGGCGATGAGCTGGGCGCCGTCGTTGAAGTAGGCTTTGAAGCCGTTGTCGTGGGCGGGGTTGTGGCTGGCGGTGAGCATGACACCCGTGTGGGCGTGCAGCTCGCGGATGGTGAAGGAAACCTCCGGCACGGAGCAGGGACCGTCAAAGAGCGCGCAGTCGCAGCCGAGGTCGGTGGCGATTTTCGCGCAGAGCTCAGCAAAATCGCGCGAGAAGTGGCGGGTGTCGTGCCCGATGACCAGCAGGGGCTTGCGACCGCTGCCCTCTGCCTCCACAAAGCGGCGCACATAGGTGATAAGCCCGCGCATGGCGCGCCCCACGTTGAAGTAGTTCATGGCAGCTGTGCCCACGCAGGGGAACTCGGGGCGACCGTTGAGCCCGCCCTTGCCCTGCTCGACCTTGGTGACGCGCATGCCGATGGTGCGGCCGCGCAGCCCGCCGGTGCCGAAGGCCAGCGTTTTGTAAAAGCGGTTGTTGAGCTCGGCAAAATCGCCGTCCTCGGCCAGCTCGGCGATGGCGGCCGGAGCGATGGGATCCTGCGTGCCGTTGAGCAGCAGGTGGATATTGTCCAAGGAGGAAGCGAGCAGCTTGCCGTCGGTGACGGCTTGCTCCAGCACAGAAAGAAGATTGGCGTCCATAGTGTTGTCGTCATCCTAGCACGTTCGCCCCGCCAAGGCAAGCACCTGTTGCGGTTCGCCGTCCGTAAAACGTTGCCCCGGCTTGCCCCTGCGGAGCTTCTGCGCCGGTCGGCGGTCGCCGGTGCGCGCCTGCTCGGCTTCGTTGTGACATACCCCTCTTTTTCTCTTGCCCGCGCCTGCCGTTCCGTGTAGACTGTCCCGGCACAGAAACGCAGGGATAGCTCAGTGGTAGAGCGGCTGTCTTACACACAGTTGGTCGGGGGTTCAAATCCCTCTCCCTGTAGGCGAAACAAAGGCTGTGGGTTAATCCCCACAGCCCTTTTGTTTCAAGGGATGGCGCTTGCATGGTGCCGCAACGTGCGGTATGCGTGGGGTGCCCTTTGGGTGCCCCTGTTGGGATGCCCCCGGGTGTCCCGGTTCGGGGAATCCCCTCCCGCCGGGTGGTCGCGGTTCAGCGGGCGTGGAAGCGGCGCTCGATTTCGCTGAGCGCAAAGGGCAGCAGGGTGGGGCGGCCGTGCGGGGTGCAGTAGGGGATTTCGCAGCGCAGCAGCTCGCTGAGCAGGCGCAGGGGCTCGCGCAGCCAGGGCGAGATGTCCTCGCGAATGGCGTAGAGTCGGGCGAGGCGCAGGGCCAGCAGCTCGAAGGGGTTTTTGTCTTTGGCGCGCGAGAGCCTCACCTCGCCGGAGGTGAAGGCACTGAGCAGCTCGCTGAGGAAGGGGGCCGCCTGCTGCAGGGGGAGGATGGCGGGCACGGCTTCGATGCGCAGGGTGTTGTGCCCGAATTCGGAGACGATGTAGCCCGCGTGTTGCAGCTGCTCGCGCACCTCGCTGACGACGCCGCGGTCGCGCGGGTCGATTTCCAGCAGCTCGGGGCTGAGCAGGCGCTGGGCGGTGAGGGGGTGGCGGTTGCTCTGCATGAGTCGCTCGAAGATGATGCGCTCGCGCGCGGCTCGCGGGGACATGAGCACCAGTCCCTCGGTGTTCTCGAACAGGCAGTAGCGCCCGTGGAGCAGCCCGAGATCGCGGAAGCGGCGCAGCGCGGGGTCGGGCGCCGCCGCCGGCAGGGGTGAGAGGGGGGGCGCAGCGGAGGCCGACGCGGGAGTTGCGGGGACAGTTCCGGTCGGGGCAGCGGGGCGCGGCGCGGCGGGGGGGAGCTTCAGCTCGCGCTGCTGCGGCTCCAGCACGGGGCGCAGCACCAGCGGAATGCGCTGCGCCGCGCCCGGCGCGGGTGTCGGCGCCGTGTTTGCCGTTGGCGCGGTGGTCGGCACCGTGGCGGCTGCCGTTGCGGCGGCGGGGGTGGGGGCTGTCGGCTCCGCCGGTTCGGTGGTCGGCGGCTCAGACGGCTCCGCCGGTTCGGTGGTCGGCGGCTCAGACGGCTGCGGCGTCGGGGGAACCTCGCTTTCCGCCG
This sequence comes from Akkermansia sp., assembly GCA_051884335.1. Classification (GTDB taxonomy): domain Bacteria; phylum Verrucomicrobiota; class Verrucomicrobiia; order Verrucomicrobiales; family Akkermansiaceae; genus Akkermansia. Next base: position 10,330 of record JBJEVL010000162.1, read on the forward strand.
CGCTGCCGCCGCGGGCGTGCGCCGCCAGGGTGCCCGCCACGGCATCCATGACGGCGAGGCTCAGCTCGCTCTCGCGACGGAAGCGCACCTCGCGCTTGGCGGGGTGCACGTTGACATCCACCAGCGCCGGGTCCACCTCGAGGTAGAGG
>JBJEVL010000163.1:0-2415 GCA_051884335.1 Akkermansia sp.
CGGCAACCGCATGGGCATCCCCACGGTCAGCGGCGCCATCCAGTTCGACCCCACCTACATCTACAACCCGTTGGTCTACTGCGGCACGGCAGGTGTCATCCCCCAGAGCGACATCGCCAAGGAGATGAGCCCGGGGCTGGCGGTGGTGGTCATCGGCGGGCGCACGGGCAAGGACGGCCTGCACGGCGCTACCTTCTCCTCCGCCGCCATGGGCGAGGCTTCCGCCGCGGAGGATCAGCAGGCGGTGCAGATCGGCAACCCCATCGAGGAGAAAAAGACGCTCGATGTGATTCTCGAGGCGCGCGAGCGCGGGCTGATTGAGTTTGTCACGGACTGCGGCGCGGGCGGTTTTTCGTCTGCCGCGGGCGAGATGCTCTCCGAGACGGGCGGCAATCTCTACTTGGAGCGCGCGCCGCTCAAGGAGACCCACATGCAGAGCTGGCAGATTTTCCTGTCCGAGTCGCAGGAGCGCATGGTGCTGGCGGTCAGGCCCGAAAACCTGCCTGAGCTGCAGAAGCTGGCGGACACTTTCCAGACGGAGATGACGGTGCTGGGCGAGAGCAACGACAGCGGCGTGCTGCGCGTGTGGCACAACGGCGAGCTGGTCTGCGAGCTGGACAACAGCAAGCTGCACGACGCGCCCACCAAGCATTTGTGTTCTGTCTTCGGCAGCGTGCCCACGGGCACGGGCTACGCGACGGATGACAGCGACCTCGCCGGCGACTTGAAAACCCTTTTCCGCGATTTCGCGATTGTCTCCCGCGAGCCCATCATCCGCGAGTACGACCACGAGGTGCAGGGCAACACGGTGCTCAAGCCGCTGGCGGGTGCCACGGCCGATGCGCCGCAGGATGCCGCCGTCATCGACATCGACGGCAGCGACAAGCTCATGTCGCTGGCGCTGGGCATCCTGCCCGAGTGGGGCAAGACCGACCCCTACGCCATGGGCACGGGTACGGTGGATGAGACGGTGCGCCAGCTGGTGCTGGCCGGCACGAACCCGGACAAGATTGCCCTGCTGGACAACTTCTGCATGGGCAACCCCGAGTGCCCCACGGAGCTGGGGCGCATCGTGGAATGCGCCAAGGGTATCCGCGAGGCGGCGCTCGCCTACGGCGCGCCCTATGTCTCCGGCAAGGACTCTTTTTACAACTACTTCGAGACGGAGGAGGGCCCCGTCAACATCCCCGTCACCTTCCTCTGCTCCGGCTTCGGTGTGGTGGAGGATGCCGACCATGTGCGCGGCGCTTCCCTGCGCCGCAGCGACAGCGTGCTCTTCCTCGTGGGCAACACGGAGGACGAGCTCGGCGGCAGCGTCTACGCCCGCGTGAAGGGTATCTCCGGCGCCCGCGTGCCGCAGACGGACTGCGCCGCGAACTTTGCCGTCTACAAGCAGTACTACGAGCAGGCGCTCACCAAGGGGCTGGTGCTCGCCGCCCACGACCTCTCGGAGGGCGGTCTGGCCGTTGCGGCGGCGGAGATGGCCTTCTCGGGCAAGGGCGGCATCACGCTGGATCTGGATGCCCTGCCCACCGTCGGCTCGTGGAAGAGCCTGGCGGTGCCCTGCTTCGGCGAGAGCACCGGGCGCTTCCTGGTGGAAGTCGACGCCGATCTGGCGGGCGAGTTCGAGCAGGCGATGGCGGGCACGCCCTGCGCCCGCGTGGGGCAGGCGACCGACGACGGGCTGCTGACGCTGCGCGCCGGCGGTGCGACCGTGTTGCAGGCTCCCGTGGCCGAGCTGAAGAGCCTGTGGAAGAACGGGCTGACCGCTTTCTATTGATTCACCCCCCCACCCCCTTCACACACACCATGCCTCACGCACTTCTCCTCAAATACCCCGGCACCAACTGCGATGTCGAAACCGCGCGCGCGCTCAACGCCGCCGGCTTCTCCACGCAGGTGCAACCCATCGCCACCGCTACCCCCGAGCATGTCCGCAAGGCGCAGCTCGTGGTCTTTTCCGGCGGCTTCTCCTACGGCGACTATGTGATGAGCGGCCGCCTGGCGCAGCTGGAAACGGAGCGCTTCCTGGGCGATGCCCTGCTGCGCCACCACGCGGCGGGCGGTTTCCTCTTCGGCATCTGCAACGGCTTCCAAATCCTCACCAAGCTGGGCATCCTGCCCAAGGCCAGCCTCATCTGGAACAAGAGCGAGCGCTTTGAATGTATGTGGGACAAGCTGGTGAAGGAGCCGCTCGCCAAGGCGAGCCCCTTCACGCAGTACCTGCCCGCTGAGTTCGAGCTGCCCTCCGCGCACGCCGAGGGGCGCCTCGTCTGCGAGCCCGGCGATGCGGAAAAATACCTCGCCGAGGGCTGCGTCACCCTGCGCTACGCCGACAACCACAACGGCAGCGAGCTGCGCATCGCCGGCTTGCAGGACCCCACGGGGCGCGCCATGGGGCTCATGCCCCCCCCC
>JBJEVL010000164.1:0-2415 GCA_051884335.1 Akkermansia sp.
GCCGAGGATGGTGCCGCCGTAGGAGCGAATTTGGTGGGTCTTGTCGGGCGTGAGGGTTTCGTAGCGCCGACCGCCGGCCACGGGCAACAGCCCTTCAAAGCCGTCATGGAAGCCGATGACGCGCCAGCCGCGGCGATAGGCCGCAGAGACGTAGCCCTCGATGACCGCATTGATGCCCGGACAGTCGCCGCCGGAGTTGAGAATGCCGATAATCATGGATTCGGAGTGGTTAGTGGGGATTAGGAGTGTTGTGTTTTGGGGGCGGGAATGGCGCCGAGGAAGTGGGCGCAGAACCAAAGGGCGCGCGGATGGTGGAAGAAGGATTTCCACATGGTGCCCTTCAGCCCGTTGGCGGGGCTGCCGTCGCGCTCCAGATAGCCGTACCAGTCCCCGTGCTCCTTGTCGTGGAAGTGGGCGAAGGACCAGTCGCGGATGCGCTCGTGCCACTCGGCGTAGCGCTCATCCCCCGTCATGACATAGGCGAGGCAGGTGCCGATGAGTGCTTCGTCGTGCGGCCACCAAAACTTCATGTTGTGCCAGTATTCCTGCACGGGTTTGCCGTAGATGTCGGTGTAGTAGAGCAGACCGCCGTACTGCTTGTCCCAGCCGCGTTCGAGCGACCAGTCGATCATCTTGCGTGCCGTGGCAATGAGCTCGCTTTGGTCGCCGCCGCGTTCGCGCGCCTCGGCCAGGATGAACCACGCACCCTCGATGGCGTGCCCGGGATTCTGCGTGCGCTCGTCGAAGTGGTCGATGATGCTGCCGTCCGGTGCGACGTTCTCGGCTACGGCGCGCAGTTCATCGTGGATGAAGAGGGTTTGCAGGTCGCGGATGCAGCGGTCGATCCACGCCGTCAGACTGCCGTCGGGATCGCCCAGATAGCGGCGGATTTCCTGGCAGGTGACGATCATAATCATGCGGCAGCCGAGATTCTCGCTCGGACGCTTGCCCGTGGTCTTGGGCTGCATCCTGCCGGGCGTGAAGAAGATGTCGGTGTAGGTGTCGAGCCAGTGGAGGGCGCGCTCGGCGCTGTGCGGGTCGCCGGTGGCGCCGTAGTGGGCAGCCCAGGCGATGGCGGCAAAGCATTCGCTGTAGGCGTAGCGGCGCTTGCGGATGGGGGTGCCGTCGGCGGTGACGTGGAAGTACATGCGCCCGTCGCTCGGGTCAACGCACTTTTCCTCCAGGAACTTGAGGGCGCTCTCGGCGGCCTCTTTCCAGTAGGGGCGCTGCTCGATGCTGTTGTAGCAGGTGAGCAGCATCCACGCCATGCGCCCCTGCGCCCAGACGTTTTTGTCGCTGTCCACCAGCGTGCCGTCGGCGTCGAAACAGTGGTAGAGTCCACCGTGCTCGCGGTCGATGGCACGCGGGAACCAGAAGGGCTCCACATCGTTGAGCAGCTGATCCTTGTAGAACTGCCCCAATGCTTGGGTGTCCATGGTGCGCAGGGGGTTATTTGTTGATGGCCCAGTCGAAGAAGCCGATGGCGCTCAGCTCATCGCGCAGCTGCTTGACCGTGGCGGCGTCGGGGGTGCCCATGGGGAGACGCGCCGGGCCGAGGTCAACACCCCACCAGCCCATGATTTGCTTGCAGCAGCCCATGTAGCCGTGCGAGGCGATGATGTTGATCATGGTCACCGAGAGCTTCTGCAGGTGGCGCGCCGTGGCGATGTCGCCCGCGTTGAAGGCGGCGATGAGATCCTGGTAGAGCTTGGGCGCGTAGTTGAACGAGGAGCCCACACCGCCCTTGGCGCCCGTGGCGAGCGCGCCGAGGAACCACTCATCCACACCCCAGGGGATATCCCACTTGCCCTCGTCCTTGGTGAGGGCGTCCATGTAGAGCGCGAGGTCGGGGTTGGTGAACTTGATGCCGCAGAAGTTGGGGATGCGGGCGGCCATGGCGTCGATGATCTTGCAGGGGTTGAACGCCACATGCGTCAGCACGGGGATGTCGTAGAAGTAGTAGGGGAGCTCCGGGGCGCCGGAGGCCTCGAACGCGGCGCATTCGGCCAAGGCTTCCACGCTGCCGGGCTTGAAGTAGCAGGGGCTGTTGCTGGCGGTGCCGGCAGCACCGCACTCGGCGGCGTAGGCGGCGAGTTCGCGTCCGTCGTACACGCTGTTGCCGCCGGTGTGCACCACGAATTCGATGCCGTGCTTGCGAGCGGCCTCACCCCAAGCGGCCATGTTTTCCTTGCGCTCGGTGAGCTGCATGTGCGCCGATTCGCCCGTCGAGCCGGTGATGAATACCTTGCTGATGCCCTGAGAGGCAAGAAAAGCCGCTTGTGCCTCAACAGCGTTGGGGTTGCAGGTGCCGTCGGCGTTCATGGGGGTGTGCGTGGCAGCAACCAATCCGTGGAGTTTGAGAGTTGTTTGCATGGGATGAGAAGTGAGAGAATTGAACAATGTGGTTGATTTTCG
>JBJEVL010000165.1:0-2413 GCA_051884335.1 Akkermansia sp.
CTTCCCAATGCCCTCTGCGGCGCGCTGGGTATCACCGCTGCGGAGCAGCGCGAGGCGCGCGATGCGTTCCTGCTCACCGCGCTGCTGCACAGCCGCCCCGTGGGCGAACTCCATTTCGTCGTGGCGCGCCAACAGGATGATGGCACCCCCATCCAACCCTCCCCGCTCTTGCTGCGCGCCCGGGGGAAGGAGCTCGCACGCCGAGCGCGCTACCTCTTTGGCGATGCTCCGGAACCGCCCGCCGAAACGCCGGATGAAGGCTGGCTGCTGCTGCCCTCGCGCCGCCCCGGCGCCGGGCAGGTCGAGACCATTGCCCTGCTGGGCGACGGCTCGGCACGCAACCCCTACGCCGCCCCGAATGCCACGTTTTCTGCCTCGGCGCTCAACCGCTTCCTGAAATGTCCGCTGCGCTTTTGGCTCCAGACGCTCTACGGTGTTGATTCCGGCAAGTTGTACGAGGAAGAGAAGGTGGATATGGACAACGCGGAGTACGGATCGTTCATGCACAAGGTGCTGTGCGCCTTCACCCAACGGTACCCCGGCCTCCGAGAGCTGGGAGAGGAGGATGGGAAGCAGGAGCTGCAGGAGCTGCTCCGCACGGCGTTCTGCAAGGACTATGGCAGCGAGTGGTCGCTGCCGCTCAAGAACCAATACGAGCTGCTCAATGCCAGTTTGCAAGGCTTTGCCGACTGGCACCGCCGGGAGCTCGAAAAAGGCTGGCAAACCGTGGCGCAGGAGCTGGATCTTCATGTGCCGCTGTCCTTGGGGGAGGATACTGCACCCGCCGTCTTCAAGATGAAGCTGGACCGTGTGGATTACCACCCCGAGCAGCAACGCTGGCGCATCATTGACTACAAAACCCACGACCTCGAACCCGCCGGGGACTACTACGCCACACTGCCGCCCCACTCGCGTTTTGAGGCTCTGCTGCCGCAGCTGACGCTCATGACCAAGTTCCTGCGCGGCCGCCCCACAGACCAAAAAGTGCGCTGGTGCAATCTGCAACTTCCGCTCTATGCCTACGGCCTGCAAATGCAGCAAGACGCAGATGCTCCCCCCGAAGCGCTCCGCAGGCTCTTCGATGCCGAGCCCAAGGCTCGTGCAGCGCTCGGCACCATTCCTGAGCTGGCTTATGTCAACCTCCCCAAAAAGCACAGGGAGGTCGAGCTGCACCCGCTGCACAATACCTGCAAGGAGCCCTTGGGCGAGGACGATTTGGAGCTTGCCCTGAGCTGGGCGCGCACCCTCTGCGGCTTCCTGCGCCGGGGCGAATGCCTGCTCTCGGCCGAAGCGCTGGAACTGCCCTACCAAGCCTACGGCAAGGAAACCCTCCTCACCGAGCACGACCCCCGCCAACTCTGCGGACTGCCCACCCCCCCGGACCACGCATGAACACTCCCTATGTATCCGGCAATGTGATTGCCGCCTCCGCCGGCACAGGCAAGACCTACAGCCTCAGCTCGCGCTACTTGGCGCTTATGGCGCTGGGGGCAGATCCCGCTGCCATGGTAGCGCTCACCTTCACCCGCAAGGCAGCCGGTGAGTTCTGCTCGCGCATTTTTCACGATTTGGCAGCGGGAGCAGCTGAGAAACCCGCCCCGGGCAAGCGCAACGCGCTGGCAGCACGCCTGATGGAGACGCTCTCGGGCTTGTCGCTCGTAATCGACGGCGACACATGGAGCACGCGCCCGGCGAGCAACCCCGTAGCGCTCCTGCCCACCACCGAGTATGCTCCGGGTGCTGATGCGCTCATGGAGGAGGCCTGCCGCCGCCACCGGGAAAACCCGCAGAGCTGCGTGTATCCGGAGGATCTGTGCCGGGAGCTGTTGCGGCTGCCCCACAACCTCGACGCAGACTACTTCTGCCGGCTTCTGGAAAAACTGGTGCGCTCCATGCGGCGCCTGACCCTGTGCACCATGGACAGCTTCTTCCAGCGTCTGGTGACTGCCAACAGCCCGGAACTGGGCATCAGCGCGGTGACCCCCATCACCGGCGAGGACGAGGAGCGCGCCCGTCGCGAGGGTATTCGCGCCATGCTGGCAGCAGCCACCACAGAAGGCTCCGGCTTCTACCAGCTCTACAGCGATGTGGCGGGCGAGAGCTCCAACAAGATGATGCAAAAGCTGGAGGAAAAGCTGCTCCGATACCGCAGCCTCTACCACCGCTTTCCGCGCGAGGCGCAGTGGAGCGGTGCCGCCTTTGAGCCGCTGGAGATTCCCTCCGAGCGGCGCGATGCCATGCTCAAGTCCAAGCGCAGCGACAACACACGCAGCGAGCTGGAGAAAGACTTCCTCCACTTGGTGAACACCCCGCAGCGCACCCAAAGCCTGTATCGCCTGCTGCAGCAGTATGAGGAGGCATATCACAACAGCATCCTGAGCGAGAGGGAGGAGGAGATGGAAAACACGAAACA
>JBJEVL010000166.1:0-10438 GCA_051884335.1 Akkermansia sp.
GGTCTTTTCATGACTCACTTTTCATGACATGCCCCCAATGCGTTTGCCCTGTCATTGCTCCGGGCAGAGCTTGCCAGAGCGGGGGTGTTTTGTTACAATGCGTCAACGATGATGGGTGCGGAGACTTCAGTGCGCGTGACGGAAACATGGCAGGGGAGGGTGGCAGCAGTGCTGCTGGCTTTGCTGTGGGTTGCCTCGATGGGGATGACGGACAGCAATGCGTACTCGCAATGCCCGACCATGGTCGGGGTGGTGCTGGTGTTGTTTCTGGTGCTTTCGGCATTGTTGCGCGGAGCCAGGATGGTGCGCCTGACGCTGCTGTCGTGGATGACGCTGGGGGTGGGTGTGTTTTTCGCATGGCGGGCGTTGAGGAGTGCCTCGCTGGTGGATGGGTGGCAGGAGGCGGGGATGGTGCTGGTGGCGATGGTTTTTTATGTGGCGGGTGTATTTGCGGCGCAGGGGAGACGCTGCCGCTTACTGATAGGAGCCTTGGTGGTGGCTGCGGGGGCGAATATGCTGTTCTGGTGGTGGATGCAGCAGCCCGAGATTCCGATGGAGTGGAGCGGGCGTCCGGCACATGCTCCGACGGGGGATAACACGCGCCCCGTGACCTTGTTTTACTACAAGAATCATGCGGGGGCATTCCTGATGGTGGTGGGGATGCTGCTCATGGCGGCGGCACTTTGGCTGAGGCGTGTCGGATGGCGCGCCGGGCTGTTCCGGCTGTTGGTCGCGCTGTTGGGGGTGGCGGCGGTTTTGGTGTCTGCCGACTGCCACACGCGGTCGGTGTATTTGCTGGGGCCGGTGATGTTGGTGGGGCTGGCGGGGCTTTCCTTGGTGCAGCGGATGGCGACGGATGAGGAAGGCGGCGTGCTGACGCTGCTGTATGGTTTCCTGATGATGACGGGAATGGGTGTGGTCGTGTACGAACTGTTGTTCGGCAACGAGTGGCTGACCTTTATTGGGGATTTGGATTCCAACAGCCGCTACGACATTTGGAAGCGTGTGTGTGCCTTGTTGCCGCAGGTGCCGTCCGATGGCCTGGGTGCGGGTGGGGTGCGCTGGCAGCTTCTGCCCCTGTGCGGGTTGCATGACTATGTCGTGAATTACGCGCACAACGAGTACCTGCAGGTTTGGGTAGATTACGGCCCGTTGGGGCTGGCGGCGGTGCTGGCGGTGGTGCTGGGGCATGTCGTGTACGGCATGGGGGCGATGCTGTCTGCGGAGGTGACGGCGCTGCGCCGTTCGCTCACCGCGCTGGCGCTGCTGTGCCTGAGTGCATGGTTGGCGTGCAGCATGGTCGATTATTATGAACACCATGTGTCCATCGTTGCCATGACCGCTTTTTCGTTGGGCGTGTCGGGCTCTCCCTACGCACGCCGGGAGCGACGGTCGACGCGCGTCGTGCCCGTGCGCGCGCAGGGCGGATGGGGCAGGGCTTGTCTGGTCTTGCTGATGCTGTCGGGCGTGTTGCTTGCGGGCAGGCTGATTCTGTGTACGCAGGAGATATGGCGCGAGCAGTGGCGGTTCAATGAGTTGGCCGCTGCCGGCAGGGATGAGCAGGCCACGGAGCGCCGCGCCATGATTGCGAAGCTGCTGCCGCGTTACCCCTCTTCGCGCCTGATGGATTGCTATTACGGCATGGTGGCGGGCTACGGCGATTGGTCGGTCGAGCGCAGGCTTCTGCAGCAGGTGTTGGAGGCCAATCCGCATCAGCTCTGCACGGCGGTGATGTTGGGAAAAGGACTGACGGATCACGGGTGCTATGAGGAGGCTGAGAGGGTGTACCGTCGCTTCTTGGAACGCGAGCATTTGCCTTGGACATGCCCGCCTGATTGGGTGTCTTATTATGCGTTTAATTTGCTGCAATGGGGGCAGTTCGAGATGTTGCGCGGGGAGTTGCCGCGGGCGCTCTCGCTGATGGAATACGGCTTAAAGCTCCGGAAGTCGCAGCCATGGATGCATTTCCGGTATCCTCTTTGGCATGTCTCGCTTCTGCCGAGGTGGGAAGCTTTCCTCAAGGCGCGTCGCTTTGATGTGCGCGCGCTGCGGGCCATCGGGACAAAGCCGGATGACTCGTGGCAGGAACCCATGGAGCCGGGAGGACGCCCGGCCTTGTATCGGGAGCTGGTTGAGCCGCCCGCTCAGGTCTCCGAATGATGCCCTTTTCGGACGGGGGGGAGATCCGTGAGCGGCTTTTCTCCGCGTGAGTGAAGCAACGGGAGCTATCGGCGGCAGAGACTGATAAAAAAAAGAGTAGAAACAATCTTTTCCGCTTGCAAATCTCGCAGAAAAATGCTTTCTTGGAGAAAAGCCGCTTGTGTGGCCACAAGACTTTACTGACGTTATGAGTACTCCCCCTGTTCCTCCCACGGCTCCGCGCCCCGCTGCGCCTGTTCCTCCTTCTGCCCCGCGCCCTGTCGCCCCTGCGGCTCCGCGCCCGGTTTCTCCCGCTGCACCGGGGATGGCTCGCCCGGCAGCCCCCGCGGCTCCGCGCCCCGTGGCTCCCGGTGCCCCCGCGGCTCCGCGTCCGATGGCTCCGCGCCCGGCGGCTCCCGGGGCTCCCGCGGCTCCCCGCCTGACCCCGACGATGCCGCTGGGGGCTCCCCCGGCTCGTCCTGCGGCTCCGGCGGCTCGTCCTGCAGCTCCCGCTGCTCCCGCCGCTCCTGCGGCGCCGACAGTGCCTGTCGCCGCGCCCGCCGCTCCCGCTGCTCCCGCTGCGCCTGTGGCTCCCACGGCTCCTGCGGCGATGCCCACGGCTACGGTGCCGGTGGCGACTCCCAAGCCCGCGGCTAAGGTGACTTCCCCCAAGCCGGCAGGCTTTAAGAAACCCGCCGGGTTCTCCAAGCCCGCCGTTGACGATTTGGACGAGGAGGAGGAGAAGCCCACGCATCCCACGATTTGGGCGGTGACGGCGGTGGCGATTGTCGTGGTTCTCTTCGGTCTGTACCAGCAGTATAAGATTGACCAGAATATCGCCCGCGTCAGTGAGCCCGTTCTGGGTTGGCCCGCCGTCGGCGATGATGCCGCGGCTGCGGAAAGCTCGGACGAGGAAGCTGCGCCTGAGGAAGAAGAGGAGGGGGGCGAGGAGGAGTCCGGCGAGGAAGAAGAGGAATAAAAGCTTGAACCCTCGGGTGCCCGCGGTACTCTAATCTGCATGGCTATTCAGATTTCAGGAAGTAATTTCGAGACGGAGGTGCTGCAATCTCCGGTGCCTGTCCTTGTGGACTTTTGGGCAACCTGGTGCGGCCCCTGCAAGATGATTTCGCCCATCGTTGACCAAATTGCCACGGAGCTTGCCGGAACCGCCAAGGTCTGCAAGGCCAATGTGGATGATGCCGCCAACGGCGAGCTGTGCAACCACTTCAACATCCGCTCCATTCCTACGCTGCTCTTTTTCAAGGGCGGGGAGCTGAAGGATACGATTGTGGGAGCTACCTCCAAGGAGAATATCGTCGGGCGACTGCGCCGCTTGGCCGATTGAGCCGGCACACACGCTGTTTCTTAGCGCGACCGATGCCCCGATGGGGGGTGTCGGTCGCTTTTTTCTGCCGATCGAGTGGTCGGAAGTCAGGAATGAGACTTGCCGCCGAGGCGGTTCTTTTGCTAGAATGAGTGCATGAGACGCTACATGCTTCCCCTTGCGCTGTCGGCTTCACTGGTGGGGCTCGCTCAGCCCGTTGTTGCGGCAGAGATGCCGAATCCGCTGCCGGTGATTGCGCCTACGGCGCACCAACTCAATGTCATTTACTTTGTTGCGGACGGGGTGGAACCCGTGCCCGGCTATGAGCAGCGCCTGAGCGATCTGCTGATTTATTTGCAGCAGTATTATGGGCGCGAGATGGCGCGCAACGGCTACGGCCTGCGTTCCTTCGGGCTTCCCATGACGCCCGAGGGCAAGGTGGAGATTGTGCTGCTGCGCGGCAAGCGCCCGCAGACCGACTATGCCTACAGCGCAGGGGGTGCCGTCAACTGCCTGCGCGAGGTCGATGCCTTTTTCGCGGAGCATCCCGACAAAAAGCGCAGCGATCACACTTTTGTCATCATGCCCACCTTCTACAACGAGGAATACCATGATGAGAATCCCGGCGGCGTTCCCTTTTTCGGCTTCGGGAAAAACTGTTTCGCGCTGGACTACGCTCATTTCGACCTCACGTATCTGGGCGAGGACAGCCTGCGTGGGCGTCTGATGACCAAGTGGTACGGCGGCTTTGCCCACGAGCTCGGGCACGGGCTCAACCTGCCGCACAATGACGGCACGGTTTCGGAGCGGGCGGCTTTGGGCACGCCGTTGATGGAGAGCGGCAACTACACCTTCGGGCGCAGCGCAACCTTCCTGACCCCCGCCTCGGCGCGCATTTTGGATCGCAATCAGGTGTTCGCTCCGGCCGACAGCGGTATCGAGTATTATCGCACGCAGGAACGCCCCGAACTGCGCGACCTGACCCTGCGCTACACGGGTGCGAGCGTGGATGTGTCGCTGCAAATCCCCGCGGGCTACCGCGTCAACGCCTACATTCAGGATCCGCCCTATGTCGTGAATCGGGACTACGACAACGTGGCTTTCCCCATGCAGGAGGTCGGCGGACCCGAGCAGGGCATGCAGCGCGTAGCGGTACAGATTCCGCTGGCGGAGCTCACCCGCCTGAAGAATGTGGGAAAGGGCGAGCAATGCATCTCGCTGCTGCTCATTGCGCCGGACGGCTCCCGCTTCCGCCGCGAGCTTCCCTTTGCATGGGAGGGCTTGAAGCCCGGGGATGCCCTGCCCATTGCTCCCGGGGAGATGAGCTCGGGCTATTGAGGGTGCCCCGCCGTGGGGTGTTTTCCGACGCGCCGTGCGGGTTCCCCGGGCGGCGCGTCAGCGCAGTTGGGCGGCGGCGGCTTCGAGCTTCTTGGTCGAGGCACGCCCCTTGACCGCGAGCATCGGCGCGAAGAGGCTCAGGCGGAACTCCTGCAACAGCAGCCCGTAGGCGACCCACGCCGGGTCGTGGGGGTGGCGGGCATACTCCCCCGCAAAGTGCGGCAGCGCGACGGCGCGGAAGCGCTCGATGCGCTCCAGCTCGCGGGCGGCGGGCTGCTGCGCGATGCGCGTCAGCCGCTCCTGCATGCCGCGCAGGTAGCGCGAGAGGTCGGGCAACGCTCCCTCCGGCAGCGTGCTCAGGAAGCCGGGGCGCGTCAGCCAGCCCCACTGCTGCTGCACATCCTCCGCGATGGCGGCTCCGTAGCGCTCGCGCCCCGCCGTCAGGCAGTAGCCGCGCACCGCCGCGTCGGTAGCGGCCAACTGTTCCCAGAGCTTGGCGAGCGGCCCCGCCACCGTGTCGTAGAGGCGCTCGCGCACGCGCAGGCAGGCCGCCTCGAACTCCTCCGCACTGCGGGGCAGGGGCGTCAGGGCGGCATCAATGCCCGCCCACAGCGTCTCCTGCACATTCTGCTTGGGCTGTGCGCCCAGCGTGCTCATCGTCAGCTTGGCGGCCATGTCGCGGATGGGGAGCCGCTTGCGGATGCTGTTGACAAAATCGCCGTGGCGCAGCAGGAAGAGCCGCCGCACCCCGGCGCGGTGCGCTGCAGCTGCTGCCTCGGGCGTGGGGAATACCTGCAACTTCACGGCGCGCTCGCCGTCCTCGACCAGCGCGGGGTAGCCCGCACCGTTGCCCACCTCCACCTGCTCGGGCAGGATGCCGCAGTCCCAGCGCGTCATCGGCGTGGTTGAAAAATGCTGCTGCGCCTGACGGCGGAAGCGCTTTTGTCGGTAATCGCCCAAGCGCTCGCGCAGGGCGGGCACATCCGTGCCCAGCGCCAGCTCCTTGCCCGCATCGTCGCAGACCCAGATCTTGGTGACGAACTCGGGCGGCAACTTCTGCGTGTCGAACTGGCCGGCGTTGCAGAACTTGCCGCTGCGCTGCGCCGCGAACTCCGCCAGCGCCTGCGTCAGCGGGCGGTCGGGCTCGCGATCGTACCACAGCTCAAAAAAAACATCCGCCGCGCCGGAGATGGGCATGAGAAAGGCGCGCAGATCCTTGGGCAGGGTGCGCAGCAGCAGCTCCGTCCGCGCCGCCAAATGCGCAGGCACCCCCCAGCCGGGCAACCAATCGGGCAGCGCCTCCAGTTGGTCGATGTGCACCCCCAGTGTCACCCCGTCGTCCGCCTCGCCCGGGGCGTGGTTGTAGTAGACCTCGTACGTCTCCCCCGCGCAGCGCAGCGTGTCGGGGTAGAGGTCGGCGGGCGCCTCGTCCTCGCCGGGGTACACGCAGTCCTCATACGGCACGAAGAGCAGGCGCGGCTCCTGCTTCTCCGCCGTGCTGCGCCACGCTCGCAGGGCTTTTTCGCTGCACACCTCGGCGGGGATGCGCTCGGCAAAGAAGCGAAACACGCCCTCGCCGCACCAAATGAGGTCGCGGCGGCGCAGCTTGCTCTCCACCGTGCGCACGCGCTCGCGCATTGTTTGCAGGTGCTGCACAAAGGGCGGGGTGTCGCGCAGCTCGCCCGCCATGATGCCGTCGCGGATCATGATGTCACGCGCGCCCTCGGGGTTGTAGCGCGCGTAGCTCACGCGGCGCCCGTCGATGATAGTCAGCCCGCCGCAGGTCACGCGCTCCTTGGCGTAGACCACCCCGGCAGCCTTGTCCCAAGCGGCATCATAGGCGTGGTGCGCGCAGAGCCGGGGCGCCACCTGCTCGATCCAAGCGGGATCCAGCACCGCGCAGCGGCGCATGAACAGGCGGCTAGTCTCCACCAGCTCGGCGCCCATGAGCCACTCCGCGCGCTTGCGGCGGCGGAAGAGTCCGCTGCCCGGGAAAATCGAAAAATCGCGCCCGCCCGCCCCGCGGTACACCTTGTCCTCCGCGCGCCAAAAGCCGATTTGCAGCGGCGCGCCCGCCAGCAGCGCGCGGTGGATGCACTCGGAGCGCGCCTGTTGCGCCTCGGGCGGCAGCTCGGGGATGCGGCAGCGCAGCGTCTCGCCCAGCGAGCTGCCCAAGTCCTGCACCAAATTGTGCCACTCGACCATGCGCAGGAAAGAAAGATAGTTTTTGCTGCACCACTTGCGCAGCTTGTTGCGGCGCAGCCGCCCGCCCTCCGTGCAGTCGAGCGAGGCGCGGAAGAGCGTCAGCATGGCGAGAAAATCACTCTCCTCGTTCTTCCACGCCGCGTGCGCCTGGTCGGCCTGGGCGGCAGCCTCCTGCGGGCGCTCGCGCGGGTCCATGACGCTGAGCCCCGCCACAATGACCAGCAGCTCCGGCAGCGCCTGCTCGCGCTCGGCCTCCAGCAGCATGCGCCCCAGTCGCGGGTCGAGCGGCAGCTTGGCCAGGCGCGCACCCGTGCGCGTCAGGCGGCGTTGGCGGTCGATGGCATCCACCTCGCGCAGCGTCTTGTAGCCCTCGTTGATGAGACGCGGGCTCGGCGGGTCGGGCAGGGGGAACTCCCCCGGCGGCGGCAGGTGCAGATCTGCCATGCGCAGGATGACCCCCGCCAGCGAGCTGCGCTTGATCTCGGGGTCGGTGAAGGGCTCGCGCGCCTCGAAATCCTCCTCCGAGTAGAGGCGGATGCACACACCCTCCGTCACGCGGCCGCAGCGCCCCGCGCGCTGGCGCGCACTCGCCTGCGAGATGGGCTCGATCTGCAGGCGCTGGATCTGCCGCCCCGGCAGGTAGCGCGAGATGCGCGCCAAGCCGCTGTCGATGACGTAGATGATGCCCGGAATGGTGAGCGAGGTCTCCGCCACATTGGTCGCCAGCACGATGCGCCGTCGCCCGCGCTGCGGGGTGAAGATGCGCTGCTGCTCCGCCAGCCCCATGCGCGCAAAGAGCGGCAGAATGTCCGTGGCGGGCAGGTCGAGGCGCTCCAGCGCCTCCGCACAGTCGCGGATCTCGCGCTCCCCCGGCAGAAAGACGAGCGCATCGCCCCGCTCATCGTAGGACGACAGCCACTCCACCGCCCGCGCCACATGGTCGGGCAGCTCCTCATCCGCATTGCGCGGCGGCATGTAGTGGAACTCCACCCCATAGGTGCGCCCCTCCACATTGATGACGGGTGCTCCGCCGAAGAACTCCGAAAAGGCGGCGGCATCCATGGTGGCGGAGGAGATGATGAGCTTCAGATCGCGCCGCCGCTCCAGCAGCAGCTTCATGTAGCCCAGCAGGAAGTCAATGTTGAGGCTGCGCTCATGCGCCTCGTCCACAATCAGCGTGTGGTAGCGGCGCAGGTCGCGGTCGTTCTGCGTCTCGGCCAGCAGAATGCCGTCCGTCATCAGCTTGATGCGCGTCTCCGCGCTCGTGCGGTCATCGAACCGCACCTGATAGCCCACCAGACCGCCCGTCTCGCAATTCGTCTCCTCCGCCAAGCGGCGCGCCACACTCACCGCCGCCAGACGGCGCGGCTGGGTGCAGCCTACCATGCCCCGGCGCTCGCCCGCCACCTCCAGCGCCATCTTGGGCAGCTGGGTCGTTTTGCCGCTGCCCGTCTCGCCCACCACAATGATGACGCGGTGGCGGCGCAGCGCCTCCGTAATCTCGCGGCGGCGGCGCGAGATGGGCAGGTCGGGGTACTGAAAGGCGGGCATCATCGGCCCCAGCGTTGCGTGATGCCGCCGTAGGAATCGATGCGGCGGTCACGGAAGAAAGGCCAAATGCGGCGGTGCGCCTCCAGCGCCTCCAAATCGAGGTCGGCGTAGAGAATCGACTCGCCCTCCACGGGAGCCTTGGCGATGATCTGCCCGCAGTAGTCCGCCGCGAAACTCTGCCCCCAGAAGGTTGTCTCGCCCTCGCGTCCGCAGCGGTTGACGGCGCAGACATAGCAGCCGTTGGCGACAGCGTGACCGCGCTGCACCGCCTCCCAAGCCGTGTGCTGGGCGGCGTAGAGCTCCTCCTCGCCGGGAATCCAGCCGATGGCCGTGGGGTAGAAGAGAATCTCCGCGCCCTGCATGGCCGTGAGCCGCGCCGCCTCGGGGTACCACTGATCCCAGCAGATGAGCACGCCGATGCGCCCGTAGCGCGTCTCGAAGCACTTGTAGCCCAGATCGCCG
The DNA here is from genome assembly GCA_051884335.1 of Akkermansia sp. Lineage (GTDB taxonomy): Bacteria > Verrucomicrobiota > Verrucomicrobiia > Verrucomicrobiales > Akkermansiaceae > Akkermansia. Next base: position 9,020 of record JBJEVL010000166.1, read on the forward strand.
GGGGTGAAGTAGAATTTCTCCTCGAAGCCGGGGTCCTGCGGGATGTGCATCTTGCGGTAGCTGCCCAGGAAGCGCCCGTCGGCATCGATGACCCAGGCCGTGTTGTGGTAGAGCCCGGTGGCGCGCTTCTCGAAGCCCGCCGCCACGATGACGATGCCCAGCTCGCGCGCCAGCTCGCTCAGCTCCTCCGTCCAAGCGCCGGGGATGGGTTCTGCGCTGTCGAAGAGCTCGCAGTCCTGTGTGCGGCAGAAGTAGAGGGTGGTGCACATCTCCTGCGTGCAGACAATCTGCGCCCCGCCGGCGGCAGCGCGGCGGATGGCCTCCATCTGGCGTTTCTTGTTCTCAGCGGGTTCGGCGGCTGCTTCCAACTGCAGGAGGGCGATTCTCGGCATGCCCGCATTGTATCATAGCCTGCGGCGGCGGGCAAGCGCATTCCGCCCCGCGCCGAGGGCGAGCAGCAGGGCGCTGACGGCGAGCCCGATGCCGACGGGCGGGGTCTCGGTGCAAAGGCTCGCGGCGAGCGAGGCGGCGGTGGAGAGCAGCATGGTGCCCAGCACCCAAGCCCCGCTGATGTGGCGGGTGATGCGCCCGCGCGTGAGGACGGCGAGCAGCAGGGGGAGGAGGATGCCGCCCCCGCGCAGCGCCATGGACAGGTAGTTCCACACCAGCACGGAGGCATCGGGATTCGCCCGGCAGAAGAGCGCCACGGCGGCAGCCGCCAGAACGAGGGCGGCGCGGTTGATGCCGAGCAGGGTGCGGTCGCGCTGCACGCCCAGCAGCCCGGCGGCAAGGTCGCGCGAGACCATGGTGCCGATGGCGAGCGCTTGGGCGGCGGAGGAGCTGATGATGGCGAGCACGAGCCCGCCCAACGTGACTCCGCCGAGCCAGGAGGGCAGCTCCGTGAGCAGAAAGTGCGGCAGCGCCAGCAGGGGGCAGTCGGCGAGTTCGGGGTGACTCACGCGCATGCGCATGCCCACGAGGGTGGCCATGAGTCCCACGGGAACGGTGAGCGCCGCCCCCAGCAGCGCGCCTTGCACGGCGGCTCGTTCGCAGCGCGCCGAGAAGATGGCTTGGATGTACATCTGCGCGGTCATGATGCCCACGGCGGTGGCGCCCAGGCAGCTGAGGGTGTAGCCCCCGCCGCGCGAGAGCAGGGAGAGGGAGCCGGCGGCGCTCAGATTCGCCCCGCGGCAGGCGCCGCAGGCGGCGATGCCCAGCCCCACCCAAAGCAGGGCGGATTTGAGCATGCCGCTGACGCCGGCGCCGCGCTGCCCGCCGATGAGGATGTAGGCGGCAATCAGCAGGACGGACAGGAGGGCGGCGGCATCGGGGCTGAGGCCGAAGAGGGCGCTCAGCAGGCTCATGCCGGGCAGCATGCTGCTGGCGCAGGCGAAGAAGATGCCGAGGCAGGAGATGAGG
>JBJEVL010000167.1:0-2404 GCA_051884335.1 Akkermansia sp.
CAAGTACTGAGTGACCCCGCAGCCACTGCCGCGCAAACCGAAGCCGCCTACCGCGCCCTCAGTGTGCACAGCGGCGCCACGGCACGCAGCGTCGCGCTGGTCGACGAATATTTCCGCGAGCGCTGAACCGCGCACGCGAACTCCCCGCGCAGCGCATCCGGCAGCATCGGCTGAGCATCACGCCGCCGCCCTGCCGCCGCTGCCCGCTCACTCCCGCACCCGCACCTGCAGCACGCACTGCTCCGCAGGCGGCACATCCGCCTCCCAACAGCGGCGGTAATGCAGGAGCACCCGCTCCGTCCCCGGCTGCAGGCCGCGCAAGCGCACCTGCATCACACCCGGAGCCCCGCAAAGCAGCTCCTCACCCTCCGGCTGCTGCGGCGCCACATACGACAGCTCCACCGCCACCACCGCCGAACGCTGCGGCTCCGCCAACTCCCATTGAAACCCCGTGGTCGGATTGCTCGGCAGCTCCAACGCCACCCGCTCCTCCCCCACCGCCAGCTCCAACACCACCGACTCCGCAGGCTCCGGCATACACGCAGACGCGCGCGGCGCAAGCTCCGCAACACCCCCCGGGCACGCGAACAACATCATCAACAAAACAGCAAACACTCGCATCCCCTCCACTCTAGCACGACTCCGCCCCCCCGAGCAAGCGCAATCCGGCGGGGCGGCTCACTGCGGCAAGCGGTCCGTCAGCGCATCCCAGCGCTGCTTCGCCTCGAGAATCTCCTCGCGACTCACCGAGGCCGACAACTCCCAAGTCAAGGGCATCCCCCGGCGGAAAAAGCGCGGCAACAAGTGCTCGAAATCCACATCGCCGCCGCAGAACGGCGCGCGGTGATCGCGCTGCGGCCACTGCACATCATTCACATGCGCCCCGAACAAATAGGGCTGCATGCGCCCCAAAAACTGCTCGTGATCCAGCAGCAGGAGATTGTGCTTACGCTGAATATGACCGAAATCATGCCAGTAGGCCACCGCCGGATCATCGCGAAACGCCTCCATCAGGGCGGGGAACTCCGCATCGCCCGGCACCTGCTCAAAATGACTGCGCCCCTCCACCGCCAGCACCAACCCCAGCGGGCGCGCCAGCTCAGCCAGCTCCTGCAGCGCCTCCCGCGCACGCGCCTCGTACAGCGGAGCCTTCTTCTGCCGCTCCCGCACCAGCCGCCCCTTCAACGCCGCATACTCCCGCGTCCCCCGGTAGCCGTGGCGCACCATGCGCTGCAGGCGGCTCGTGGCATGCGCGTGCGCCATCAGCTCCACCATTCCCATGTGCAGCACCACATAGCGCGCCCCCAGCGCCGCCGCCGCCTGCAGCGTCTCGCGCGTCAGGCGCATGGCGCGCGCCCGCTCCTCCGCGCGATACGACGTAAAGCGGTACACATCCGGCGCATCGCCCTTCACCTCCATCGGCGCCGGGCAAAAATTGTGCACCCCCGCCACGCGAATACGCCCCTCCTCCACCGACTGCATCATCCCCGGCAGCAGCGACAGGGGCAACCCATGCGATGCCTCAATCGTGTCAAAGCCCAGCTCGCGGATCGCATCGCACAAGCGATTCCCATCCGTGAACTGCTTGCTGTTCCAGCAGGTGGAAAATACATTCACGCCCCCATCCTAACACCCCCACCCCGCCCTGTAAACCCCTTTCCTCTCCGAGGATTCTTTCTGCGGACTGTTCCGCAGGGAGATTCAGCTTGCAACGCATCGCTCGGTAAGCCACAGCGATTCCGCGGCGACGATCGAAAGAACAGAAATTTTCCCGGAACTCAAGCTCAAATTGAGCATGGCTCACAAGCCATAGAATGACACCTGCAAGCACGGGATGAAAGCTGGGTGGGTATCTGTGCCTATCTTCTTTGTTCTACTCGATATCAAAAGCTGTATTCGCCTGTTGAGGCGGCGCCCCATTGTGCCTCTTTCGGTGACAAGGGATATCCTATAATCAGGACTGTTATTGCTGCGCATTCATCAGGGAGGCATGCCCATCACGCGCATCCGTACCCACAGCCCCTCAAGACGCGCAGATCCTCCGGCGAATGCCGCCATCCTTGCACCGCAGGTTCATCCGATGATGGTCACGACCACGCACCGCATGCTGCCCTCCGTTGCGCCCGGACACTCGGTAGACCATCATCGCCCTGAGCATCGTCAAAAATCCCTTGCCCCTCCCTGCCCATGCAGCGGCATGCGCTCAACGTGCATCATGGGCATGGGAGAGTTTGGGGTCTCCATGCTCCCTCTTTCCTGCGCCTTACAGGCCTATCCGGTTTTGTTAGATTGCACTCGCGCCTTTGCGCCGCCAAGACTGACGGTGTGGTGCACCCTCCTCCGACAATGAGGTGGGTGCATCTCCCCTTCTGCCGCAGGCTGGCAAGGAGCTCATGGGCTTTCG
>JBJEVL010000168.1:0-2400 GCA_051884335.1 Akkermansia sp.
ATACGTTCACCCTTACCTTCACAGCAGACTGGACCAAGAACGCCAGTGGCGCATCTATGCTTGTGACGTGGGGTGAGAGTGAAAATTGGGGCTTTTCATTTGGCATCGACGCTCAGGGTCAATGGACTGTTGTGCAGGGTGGTTATAACAAATCGGTTACGCTGCACACGAGCGGCGTGGCTGCAGTAGATGTCGGAGCTCAGACATACACTATCGTCGGCAGAACAGAGGGATTTACAACAGTAACTGACGGGGGATACACTCGTCCGATGGGTGCCTACCATATCTCGGCGTTCGAAGGCGAGAGCTTGGTTTTCAGCGCAACCTATGGTTCAAACGCTGATGATGATATGATTAACTTTGGACAGGGATACAATCCCGAAATTGCTTTCGGTGGTGGCATGCAAGGTGCAGATGCTACGGTTATGACGGTTACCGCAGCTACGCTTAATCCCGCATCTTTCGTCCCCGAGCCCGCCACGGCTACACTTTCTCTGCTGGCTCTCGTCGGCCTCGCTGCCCGCCGTCGCCGCAAGTAATTCGCAACAATTTCGAGTGGGGTAACCAAGCCCCGCATGGCGCACCCGCCCATGGTTTCGTACCAATGGGCGGGATTTTTCTTGTTGGCATGTATCCACCCGTATGGATACTCATCCCTATTCTCACTTCGCTCGTTCGAGGAATCTTTTTCATTCCTGTGTTTTCATGTTAGCAGCATGTGTTGATGATGCTGCGCTTTTTGTTGAGGCGATGCGGATGCGACTCTCTTTTTCTTGCGTTGGCGTTGCTTCTCTGCTAGAGTAGTTGCATGAAAGGCTTGACCTACTTGCTGTTGGGTGCGGCGCTGCTGGGCGCGGTGCCGCAGGTTTCGGCTGTGGCCGGGGGCGATGATTACTGGTCTCCGGAGCGCATGGCGGCGCGCGAGTGCCCGAGTGTGCACCTGAAATATCTCCCGAGCGTGGAGAGCGATGCCTGCTACCAGGAGATGACGGTGGAGGCGAGCGCGCCGGGCACTTACTTCGCCTGCAACAATTTTTCCTGCGGCTACATCGGGATTCAGCAGCTGCCCCTGTGGTACCCCGACGGGCGCCCCGTGCGCGTGGCCATCTTCTCGGTGTGGGATGCCGCCTCCAGCGGCGATGACCCCCACGCCGCGCCCGAGAGCGAGCGCGCCCTGCTGGTGCAGCGCGGCGAGGGGGTGGAGACCGAGCGCTTCGGTGGCGAGGGCACGGGCGGCAAGTCCATGCGCCTGTTCGATTGGAAGGAGGGGGAGGACGTGCGGACGCTGGTGATTGAGAAGGCCGACGGCCCGGATTTTCGCCGCTTGTCGGGCTATTTGTTCAACCCCGAGTCGCAGCGCTGGGAGCTGATGAGCTGCTGGCGCATTCAGGCGCTGCGCCGCGGGCTGGGCGATTGCTGCGGCTTTGTGGAGGATTTCGCGCGCAACGGCGAATCCCGCTTCCACGAGCGCCGCGCCACCTATGGCCCCGTGTGGCGGCACACGCCGCAGGGCTGGGCGCTGGCCACGGAGTTTGCCTCATCCAAGAATCAGAACCCCAACACGAACGTTAACTTCCGCTTCAATGCCAAGCTGGGCTGGTTCTCGATGGCGACCGGCGGCTCGATTGCCGAGGAGCCTGCCTTCCGCGTGGGCATGCGCCGCGAACTGCCCGTTGCGCCCAAGGTGTCGCCCCCCGGGGCGGAGGTGACGGTGCTCATCGAGGCTCCGCTCATGCCCTTGTTGCAGCAGCCGCGCTTCCGCGATCCGCGCCGCGAGCAGATGCTGCCCAAGCCGCCCGCTGCTTCCTAAGCATGTGGGCGCATGCCCGGTGCATAAAAAACGCCGTTCCCTTTGCGGAAACGGCGTTTTCAGTTGCTGAGAATTGTCGTATCGAATACTTCGGGGAACTCTTCTCCGTTCTTAGGCTTTCGGGGCATTCTTGCGGGGACGCCCGCCCTTGCTCTCGGGACGGGGGAAGAGCTCCTTGTCCTCCAAGAGAGCCTCCGGAGGAATGTTGAAACCATTATTCTCCTCCATTTGACGGCGGAGCAGACGGATAGCGGCCAGCAGCATGGTGCTGCGGCTCCGTTTCAGCGTTTGGGCTGTCTCGTCAACCAGTTGGAGCAGCTCAGGAGGGCAACGGAACGTGATAACCTTTGTTTCCATGGGTGTGATTCTACAGTGTTTGGGATGCTTTGGCAATCGAAAAATCAAGATAACAGGTTAAGAAAGCTGAAATCTTCTGATAATGAGTTATATTTAATGGGTCGTGCGGTTGTTTGAGGGTGTTGTCAGCAGCGCGCGGACGAGGCTCGTCCGAGCCTGCGGAGCGGCTGCATGACGATGGTATACCGCATCTGTCGTCGCGCGGGCAAGGATTCGGGAGACCCCGTCTTTCC
>JBJEVL010000169.1:0-10353 GCA_051884335.1 Akkermansia sp.
GCCCGCCCCCGCCACTCCCGAACCTGCGGAGAAAAAGCCCGCGGAGACCGCCCCCGCCGCTCCCGAGCCTGCGGAGAAAAAGCCTGCGGAGACCGCCCCCGCCACTCCCGAGCCTGCGGAGAAAAAGCCTGCGGACAAAGCGACGGAGCAGCAAGCCTGACGCTGAACCACAACTATCTCCCCCGAGCCCTGTCATCCACCGATGGCAGGGCTCTTACTCAATGCGCTCAAAAAACCCGCCGCCCAGCAAACGCTCGCCGCGCTGCGCATCCGGCTCGTAGAGGGCGCACACCTGCCCCGGAGCCAGCGCCCGAACGGGGCGATCAAACTCCAGCAAAAACCGCCCCCCGCCCAGCGGCGCACAGACAGCCGGCACCGCCGCAGCGCGGTAGCGCGGCTGCGCCATCACCCGCTCCGGCAGGGGGCGCAGCGTGTTGCTCACCGACCCCACCACCGCACGGCGCGCATACAAGCCGGGAGTCTCCTCCCCCTCGTAACCGAGAATCAGGCGATTCCGCGCCAAATCCTTGCCCACCACCACATAAGCCACCCCCTCGCGCGGCGATGCCACGCGGTGACCGTGGCGCTGCCCCATCGTAAACAAGTGCAGCCCCGCATGGCGCCCCAGCACGCGCCCGTTGACATCCACAATATCCCCGGGATTGTCCGGCAGATAATGGCGCAGGAAATCGCTCATCTTCACGCGCCCGATGAAGCAAATGCCCTGCGAATCCTTTTTCTCGGCATTCGGCAGCGCAAAGCGGCGCGCAATCTCCCGCACCTGCGGCTTCGTGAGCGCCCCCACGGGAAAAATCGCCCTCGCCACCTGCTCGGGACGCATCAGCGCCAAAAAATAACTCTGATCCTTGTTGACATCTGCCCCGCGCAACACATAGCTACCCTCCGGCGCATCCGCGCGCTGCGCGTAATGCCCCGTCGCCACCCCCTCAAAGCCCTGCTCCAGCGCGTAATCCAGCAGCACCCCGAACTTCATCTCGCGATTGCACAGCACATCCGGATTCGGCGTTGACCCATCGCGATAGCCCTCCAGCAAATAACGCACCACACGCTCGCGATACTGCTCGATCAGATCCACCACGCGAAACTCAATCCCCAAACGGCGGCACACCCCGAGCGCATCCTCAATATCCCGCTCCCAAGGGCACTCCCCGGGAATCCCCTCCTCATTCACCCAATTTTTCATGTAGGCCGCCACCACCTCATGCCCTTGCTCCGTGAGCAAAGCCGCCGCCGCCGCACTGTCCACCCCCCCGCTGAGCGCAACCAAAATCCGATCCATAGCAGCCGTATGGTAACACCAAAACCCGCCCGATGCAAGACCGCCACCGCGTCTGCACCGCACATCGGCACTTGACGCCGCCGGAGCACTCCTGTATGCTGCTGACCATGTTGGACGCCCTCGACCGCCTTTTGGACAACGCCTGCAACTTCCTCTGGGGCTACGTCCTGCTCACCGCCCTGCTGGGCACGCACCTCTACCTCACCATCATCCTGAGGGTGCCGCAGCGCCACCTCTTCAAAGCCCTCGGCTACTACTTTGTCCGCGGCAAGGGACAGGAAGGGCACATCTCCCACTTCTCCTCACTCATGGTCTCGCTGGCAGCCAATGTCGGCACAGGCAACATCATCGGCGTTGCCGTCGCCGTCGCCTCGGGCGGCCCGGGCGCCGTCCTGTGGTGCACGCTGACGGGACTGCTGGGCATGTCCTCGCGCTACGCCGAAAGCCTGCTGGCCATCCGCTACCGCACCCGCGACACCCGCGGGCACCTGATCGGCGGCCCCATGTATGCCCTCGAACTGGGACTGCACAGCAAAACTCTGGCCGTGCTCTTCGCCGCCTTCACCGCCCTGGCCGCCTTCGGCATCGGCAACATCACCCAAGCGAACGCCGTCTCGCAAATACTGGCCACCTCTGCCCTCGGCATCCCGACCTGGGGCACGGGACTCTTCCTTGCCGTGCTGGTCAGCGCCGTACTCCTGGGCGGGCTGGACAGCATCTCGCGCGTCTGCACGGCCTGCGTACCCGCCATGGCCCTCATCTACATCGTCGGCTGCGCGCTCGTACTGCTCAGCAATGCCTCCTGCGTTCTCCCCGCCGCAGAGCTCATCATCCGCAGCGCCATCACCCCGCAAGCCGCCGGCGGCGGCTTCATCGGCAGCACCCTCATGCTCGCCATGCAAGTGGGAGTCAAGCGCGGACTCTTCTCCAACGAAGCGGGCATGGGCTCCTCGCCCATCATCTCCGCCCCCGTGCGCACCCCCAACTGCGTCCAGCAAGCGCTGGTAGCCTCCACCGGCCCCTTTTGGGACACCGTCGTCATCTGCACCCTCACAGGCCTGGTCCTCACCACAGCGATGCTGGCGCACCCCGACATCGCCTCGGGCGAAGGGAACCTGCTCAGCTACCGAGCCTTCGGCACCGTGGGGGGCGCGGGCTCCGCGCTGCTGACCATCAGTCTGGCCACCTTTGTCGTCTCCACCGTGCTGGGATGGTCCTACTTCGGCGAGCGCGCGCTGGAATACCTGGGCGGGGTACGGCTCATCACCCCCTACCGCGTGCTGTGGGTCGTGGCGGTCTTTGTCGGCTGCATCATCCCCAAGAGCAGCATTGCCTGGAACTTTGCGGACTGTGCCAACGCGCTCATGGCGCTGCCGAACCTCATCTGCATGATCGGGCTCACCCCGGTTCTGCTGCGGGAAACGCGCTACTATCTCCACGGGAACCGTCTGGACGAAATCGACCCCACCATCCGACACGCCGAAGACGAAGCCACCTGAATCCTCCACCTGTTTAAGCCCCCGGCGGACAACATTTGAACACCGACCCCGACGCGGTGTCTACACTGTATCAGGCTCCTTGATTCCCGGTGAGGGAGAGAGCGCCGGGGGTCACACAAGGGGGGCCTGAGTTTCATAGGTAGTAAGTTGAGGCCTAGCGCCCCGCAAGGGGCGCTAGGCTTTGATTTTCAAACGATTAGCACCCCGTCAGCTTTGCCGCAATTGTACAATTTTGTCAAGAATTTGTTCTCAATTCGCACATTTTCTTTACATTTTTTTGCATTTTAATTTCATACTCATTCCGCGCTCTCCGTTCCTTTTTTTGCCCCTTTTCCGCTCCGTTTTGGTACCTTTTTGTACCCGATTTTGCCCTTTTGCGCCCTGAAATGAATCTGCGGCGTGATGTTGCGGCTCGTTTTTCGGGGTGCGGGCTTGTATGCTGGGGGCAGATGGGCGGTGTCGCCCATACTTTTGGGGCTCGCGGTGCCGCGAGCGTGAAGATGTTGGCGCCGCGCTGCGATGGAGCAGCGCGGCGCGCCCGTTTCCCGCCCGCAGGGCGGCGAGCTACGCGCAAGGGGGAGCGCGGGCGCAGCCCGAGCCCCCCGCAGGGCGCCGCAGCAAGGGGGAGCGCGGGGGCGGTAGCCCCAAGCCCCCCGCAGCGAGGAACCCAACTACCCGAGAATAAGGTTGCAGAGCGCCGGGGCGAGCTTGCGAGCCCCTGCCCGCACCCCCGCCCGCAGGGCGGCGAGCTACGACAGGGCGCAGCCCTGGCGAGAGAACGTAGGCGGTGCGGCGTACGCCCGCCGCGGGTGGCGCCCCGCCGGGCGGGGATGCTGTTCAGCGCGCGCTGCGCTGCTCGTGGATGATGTTGTCGGCCATGCAGCGGACGGTTTCCTCCAAAATGTTGGAGAGGTGACTGCCGCTGCGGAAGTCGGCGGGGGCGAAGAAGTCCACGCGGTGCTGGTCGGCCTTGAGATCGTAGCACTTGCGGAAGCTGCGGCGGCTCGTATCGTCGGGGTTGTAGACGGCGATGCTGGTGCCGCCCTGCTGGCGCATGACCGTGAAGCAGGGCACATCGGTGGGACCGTCGCCGATGTAAATCATGTGCTCAAAGGGGATGGGGCGCAGGTCGTGATCCATGTGCTCGTTGACATCCTCGGTGTAGTCGAGCATCCCCTTGTTGATGCGGAAGAGGTACTGGGTTTTGGTGGTGTGGGAGATGACGCGCTTGGGGAAGTCGATGCGCCCGTCGCGCTCAGCAAACTCGCAGGCGAACACCGCGCGCATGTAGGGGCGCACGGCCGACCCGTCGATGATACTGCGAATACCCCCGGAAATGATGTAGTACTCCACGCGGATGCCCGCAAAGCGATGCTCGGGGCTCAGCGCGCGGGCTTCAAACTCGCGGAAGAAATCGGGAATCCCCTTGTAGTAGGTAATTTTGCTGCCCAGCTCGCGCAGGCGCTCGTTGCTCACCCCATCCATGCTCAGCTCGTCGAGCAGCTGCTTGAGGTAGCTCAGCTCGCCGTCCCAGCCCTCGCTGCGGCTGCGCTCGTTGCAACACTGCCAAAAAAGATCCGCGTTGATGCCGAACTCGGGGAAGATGGTGTCCTCCTGCATGTTGTGCGGGGAGAGCGTCTGGTCGAAGTCGAAGATGAGGGCAATGGTGTTCTGCGGCACGGGCATGGCGTTGCGCGGGCAGGGGCTGTGCCGCCCGCGATGTCATCTTACCCCTTTTCGCCCGCGCTGCCAAGCCTATTCACACGGCGAGGCGCCCGCCAAAATGTCCGGCAGGCGGAAGAAGCGGCGGGCGTTGGCGGTAGTGAGGGCGGCGATGTGCTCGGGCGTGCAGCCGCGCAGAGCGGCGAGTTTGTCCACGACATAGCGCGTGCGCCCGGGGATGTTGACCTTGCCGCGGAAGGGCTCGGGAGAGAGGAAGGGGGAGTCCGTTTCGACCATGAAACGATCCTCCGGCACAGCGGCGGCCACGGCCTGCACCGCCTCGGTCTTGCGGAAGGTGAGCAGCCCGGTGAAGGAGACCAGACCGTCGAGCTGCTCAAAGATGGTGTCGGCCTGCGCGGTGCTGCCGATGAAGCAGTGGAACACCGGGCGCACGCGCGGGAAGTTGCGGGCGATGGCGACGGCATCGTCGAAGCAACTGTGCGCGGTGCCGCGGTCGCGGGTGTGCAGCGAGATGTTGAGCCCCAGCTCCTCGGCAAGCGCAAAATGGTATTCGAGCAAGCGGCGCTGGCGGCGGTGGTAGTCCTCCTCGCTGTGCCCCTCGGGAGCGGGCCAGTAGTAGTCAAGCCCGGTCTCGCCGATGGCCGCGAGGGGGTGGCGGCGGCAGAGCTCGGCCATGCGCTCGCAGTCGGCATCGCTCACGGCCAGGCACTCCATCGGATGCACGGCCAGGCAGACGGAGACGAAGTCCGGGCAGCGCGCGGCGAGCGCCAGCTGCGGCTCCCAGTCGTGCGGGTCGGTGCCCTGCGTGATGCAGTGGCCGACTCCGAGGGCGAGGCTGTTGCGCCGCAGGCTCTCGAAATCATCGTATTTGTCGGAGATGAGGTGACAATGCGTATCGATGATGGTCATGGGCGCTGTTCTACCGCAAGGGCAGCGCTGTGTCAAGCTCAGCGCACGCGGTGCCGCCCGTAGAGCAGGCGACGCAGCCCCTCCAGCCCCGGGCTCTCCGCAAAGCTGTCCGCGTGTTGCAGCAGGCTCAGCTCCGGGGTTTGAGCAAGAGCTCCCGCATCCAGATACGCATCGAGCAGCGCGGGACCGGGCTCGGCCAGCCAGCGCTTGACGCAGCCCGCTGCCTCGGCCGGTCGACGCAGACGCAGGGTGCGCATCCCGAGGGCGCGAGCCGCCGCAGGTGTCGCGCGCAGCGGATCGGAAGCATTGTTGCAGAGCAGGAGTTTGACAGAGAGGTGCGCGCGGACAAGGGTGGTCAAATCGCTCAGCGACAACTCGCCCTCCCCGCAGAGGGCAATGACTTGGCGCGAGGGTTCTGCGGCTTTGGCACCGACCGCTAGCGCCAAGGCAGCCCCCAAGGTGCCGCAGCGAAACGAGCCCAGCAGCCGCCGCGAGCCGCTCATGCGCAGGTAGCGGGCAACCCAAAGGAGGGGGGTGCCCGTATCGGCCACCCAAACGGCATCGGGCTCGGCGTAGTCGCTGATGAGGCGCGTGAGGTATTCGGGGCGCACACTGCCCTGCTCGTTGACATCGCGGATGTGGCTCTCCAGCTCACCCAGCGAGCGGCGGTGGCGGCAGAGAGTCGCGCAAAGGAAATCGTCGCTACGGTCGCGGTCGACCAAGGGAAGCAGCGCCCGAGCCACCTCGCGCACATCGCCCTGCACACCGAGCTCCATCGAGGTGCGCCGCCCCAACACTGCGGCATCGCGATCAACCTGCACCACGGGACTCATCGAGGGCAGAAATTCGCTGAACGGAAAATCCGTGCCCCACAGCACGAGCAAATCGCAATCCAACACAGCCAGGGGAGCGGCACCCCAGCCCATCGGTCCGGCCATCCCCACGGCGAGGGGATTCTCCGCCTCCATCACCTCCTTGCCGCCGAGCGTGTAGGCGATGGGAGCCTGCACCCGGCGCGCCAGCGCCATGAGGTCGCTGCGCGCCCCGGCGCAGCCCGCCCCGCACAGAAATGTGACGCGCCCGGCGCGGTTCACCGCCTCGGCCAAGCCCTGCAAGGCGGCACCGTCGGGCATGAGGCTCGCGCGGCTCACCGCCGGGCGCGGAAAGGTTCGCGGTGAGGCGGCGGCGGCGGCCATATCGGCAGGCAGCACAATGACGGCCGCGCCACCGCAGGCGCGGAGATGCTGCAAGCCCTCGGCCAGCACGGCGGGCGCTTGCTCGGGGGAGACAACCCGCTCACAAAATCCCACAGCCGAGTGCAGATGCACCGCCGGGCGACATTCCTGCACATAGCGGCTCCCCGCATGGCAGGTGGGGATGTCGACCACCAAGGCCAAAACGGCGCAGGCTCCGCTCGGCACCTCGCACAGGCCGCTCATCAGCCGCAGGCTGCCCGAACCGCTGCTGCCGCAGCAAACGGCCGTGCGTCCCGTCAGGCGCGAGGCGGCGGCCGCCGCGAGAGCCGCGCTTTCCCCCCGGCTCAGCGGCACCCGCCGCAGCCCGGGAGCGCGCTCCGCAGCGGCCATGAGAGGGTTGAGGCTGTCCCCCGCCGGGACAAAGACCGGGCCGACCCCGGCCTGCACCAGCAGCTCCGCAAACTGATCCGACACCGTTGCTTCCATGTCCTCAGTTGTGCGGCTAACCGCGCCCTCTTGCAAGCTATATTTCTGATTGTGAGATGGTCGCACGCTGCTGCAACATCTCGCGCAGCTCCCGCTCCCGCGCGCGGATGGCGCGGATCCGCGCCGCCAGCTTCACCACCTCCGCGCGCAGATAATAGGTCTTGAGGCGCGCTCCCTTCTCCGTCATCAGGCGCACGCGATGCTCGTGCAACAGCTTCTTGCGGACATAGCGGTAGAGCGTGCTGCGTCCGATGCCCAGCAAGCTGCGTGCCGTCTCCGAATCCACCATGCGCTTGGGACACTGCCGCACGGCGGGCTCGCGCTGCTTCACCAGCGCCTCGACCTGCGCGCGGCGCCAGTAGAGGCAAGGCGGTGCACCCTCCACCACCACGCGGCGAAAGCCGACTTTGTGGCGGTGCAACACCGAGCGGGCGGAGGAGCAGGAGCTGCCCAGCATCTCCGCCGCCGCAGCGGTGGAAATGCCCCATGCAGGCACCTTGCGGAAGGGCTGTCCGCTGCTGCGGCTCGTGCCTCGTTTGGTGTGGAGCATCTCGTCCGGGTAGGTCACGCCGGGAATATCGTACAGGCGCACGCCTCCGACACCAATGAGCGTACGCGGTATATAATTCGGTTTTACTGCCATAGGTAGGGTTCCCCCTCCTCGGGCATCAGGGATTCATAGGGCATTGTTGGGGTAGCTTCGGGTAAAAGCAGTTTGAGCCTAGAGCCCCCCCTGTAACTCCTCAACGAAAGCCGAAAAAAACTCCGCTTTCCCGCATCCGGCGCGGCGGAGGGAGCACTGCTCTGTTTTGTCCCCAATGACTGTGCAAAAATTCGGCAAGGACGGCTCCCCCCCCCTCCGCGGGTGTACGAAGCTCAGTTTTGGCTTGCCGGGGTGCCGCCCTGTTCAGCAGCCATGCGTCCGTAGGTGGTTTTGGGGTAGCGCCGCGCCGCGCGCTCAAAGCATGCCGCCGCGCGCGCCTCATCGTGCAGGTCGCGGCGGTACAGCATGGCGGCGCGGTAGAGCAGCAGGGCGCGGTCCTGACGGGAGGAGACGCACTCCGCGCCCTGCGCGAGGGTTTCGGCGGCGCGCCGCAGCTCGCCGAACACATCCTGCCGCGCGCGCGCGAGTTCCAGCCAGCCGCGCGTGCGGCGCTTCTGCTGCCGCACCATCTTCTCCAGCTCGGCCAGCAGCTCGGGGGAGCGGTTCTCGCGCAAACGCCCGGTCAGCACAACCAGCGTATCTTCCCCGGGCACGTAACTGCCGCCGTAGATACGCTCGCCGATGGCCTCGCCCAAAAGGGGCAGCAGGCGGTAGCGGAACAACAGTCCCTCCGCCAAGGCCAAAATCGCCAAGGCCGCAAGAAACAGGAGAATCAGCCGCACGCCGCTCCCTTCCGCGAGGAGCTGCTCACGCAGCAGCAGCAGCGCCGCCGCAAACAGAGCGAAGGGCAGCAGCATGAGCAGCAGAATGCGCAGGAAACGCAGCATCACTTCGCAGGCAAATTGTCAACCGACAGGTAGTTGAGGGCGCGCGTGCGATCCGGGTTCTGCGGATCGCGAATCTCCACCTTCATTTCCTTGAAAAACCATGTGCCGTCGGCCAGTTTTTTGACGGAGGTGATGGTGAAGCGCTTGCGCAGCTTGCCGTCGCTGCCGTAGCCGTCCGTCTGCCACGCCGTCCCGTTCTCGCAGTCGACCCACAGGCGCACGGTGGCAAACTGACCGACCCCGGGCTTGGGGTTGCGCAGCTCGATGACATAGCACTCGCGCCCCTTGATGCGCTCGCGCTGCGCGAGCACACGGCCGTCCTTCCAGTAGAGGAAACGCAGCGACAGGTCCTCGTAGCACAGATCGGTGCCGGGAATCGCCTGCGTGTAGCCGGCAGGCGCCAGCACGCGCGCCTTGCCCCCCTCGACCACGGCGAGCTCGGCTCCCTTCTCGCGAATGCGCACATCGAAGCGTTTCCACGCGCCGTCCTGCTTGTACTGGTAGCAAAGCGTCTCCCCGCGCACACTCAGGCTGAAAGGCACCTTGTCGCGGCTGTGATTGGTGCGGATGGAGCCCGTGACATCGCGCTCCCCCTGGCTCACCGTCATCTCGCGCATGGCCTCCAAAATCTCGTCGGCCTGCTGCGCCGCCACCGGGCCGCACCACAGCGCCGCCACACAGGCCATGCACATCGTGATTCCGAATCTCATGAGCCCAGTGTACCACAGGGGGCGTGCGCTGTCCAAGCATTATTCCGCCGGATAGGACGCGGGCTGTCTCGCATTGGACTTGCAGTGGCTCTTTGCTGTGGTGTACACTGGTAGCCGATGCCACGGGGTCGCTACATTGATCTTCTGCTCAGCCTGCTGCGGCTGGGGCTGGGGCTGTTTTTTCTCGTCACAGCCGTGCTGAAGATCGACCAACTGGGCGACACGGCCGAGTTTCTGACGCGCAGCCGCCTGCTGCCCGCGTTCTGCTCCCTGCCCTTGGCCTGCATCGGGGTTGCCATGGAGCTGGTGGTGGCGCTGTGCCTGCTGCTGCGGCGCAGCTACCGCGGAGCTTCGCTGTGGGCGGCGGTCATGTGCACGGTCTACCTGCTGCTCTACGCGCAGGCATGGGCGCGCGGGCTGGAGCTGAGCTGCAACTGCCTGGGCTCGGCGCACGAGATTGTCAACTACCCGCTCGACACCGGCTTGCGCTTGCTGCTGCTGGCGGCGGTGACCCTGCTGCTCTGGGATGCGCGCCGCCCGAGCAACGCCCGCCGCGGCCAGCGCTTTGATTTTTCGCAGGCGGACGAATAGGCGCCGATTCAGCCATCGGACGCCAGCCCCAGCCACGCCTCCATGTCGGCCAACCGCTCGCAACGGCGCAGGTGCCACTCCTGCTCCGCGCTCATGTCTGCGTAGCAGAAGGCGAGGTATTTTTTCATGCGGTTGCAGTGTCCCCGCTCGCGGTAGGGCGGCTCCAGCACCCGCCCCGTCTCCTCGATGAGGATGCGGAAGTAACGGCGCATGTCCGCCGGGTCGGGAGCCGCCCCGCCGCGCAGCTGCCGGAAGAGGTAAGGATGGCGCACCGCGCCGCGCCCGAGCATCAGCCGCGCGCAGCCGGAGGCCGCCGCCGCTTCCCGCGCCCGCAGGGGGCTGTCGATATCGCCGTTGATCCACACGGGGCAGCTCAGCGCCGCGTGCGCCGCGCGCACCGCCTCCCAACGCGCCGCACCGCCGTAAAGCTGCTGCCGCGTGCGCGCGTGCACCATCACGGCATCGGGCGCCGCCTGCGCCAACACGTC
>JBJEVL010000170.1:0-2389 GCA_051884335.1 Akkermansia sp.
ACAATGCGGGCTTTACGGAACGCGGTTCCAGAGTGGCTTCCGCTGAGGAGTTGCCGCTTCCTGAGCCGAAACCGCAGCCCCAGCCGGTTATACCCTTGCCGGTACCGCCGGAGCCCAAAAACGGGGAAGATGATTCCGGCACGGATGACTTCATCAACAGCGACCCCTCCAGGGTGGCCGAGCGCACCCCGGAGCAAGGCACATCGGCAGTCGATGACATGCTGGCCGGAGCCTTGCAACAGGGAGACGATTTCGAACAGGGCTTGGAACAGACCTGCGCAGACGGCGAAGAAACACATATTCCGGACGACTTTGCTGATATGAAAAGCAGATTCCTGATAAATGATGAACACACTGACGAGGTGAGCGGGCTTGCCCTCCCTCAGTTCTACCAGATGGCACCCAATAGCTTGTTCTTGGATGACACCGGGGAGGTTCTGCTGACCAAGGAACATTTGGCTGCCGGTTTCTCGCTCAAGGGGCAAGCGACCAATATCGACTGGAAAGGCTCGGATGATGACCTGTACAGCATCGACATCAAGGAAGGCAAGTCCGGCGGCGTGCCCAAGGTGTTCCGCATGGATGAATCTGCCCAGCTGTATTTCAAGCAACAGTTCCCCAAGCTGGATGCTACGGCCAAAATCCGCACATGCAAGCAGATTGTCCATCGGTTGATTGATACCTTCGATTCGGTGGATTCTTCCGAGCTGGCCGCCTATATCGACACCGTGATTGAGAACATGACGCCGGAGCAGCTCTCCTCGCTGGAGAAATCACCATCCGGTTTTGCCGCCCGCATTAAGAAGCATGTGGAGAGCCTGCTGGATGAGTTTATTCGCAAGCAATTTGATAACCGCTTGGCTACCGGGCGCATCCTGTGCCGCCCGTCCTACAGGTTTCCGGCCAGTATCTCGCCCATCAGCAGCACCGACATCTATGACAAGAGCCTGTATGAGGCTGAGGAATCCGGCAACAAGTTCGAGACGGAGCTCATACAGGCTATCACCGGCTTATCCAATATCCGGTGGTGGCATCGCAATATAGCGAGAGCGGGCTTCGCAATCAATGGCTTCATCAATCACTATCCGGATTTTATCGTCAGAACGTGCTCCGGGAAGATAGTCATCATCGAGACCAAGGGCGACCATCTGGCCAATGAGGAGACACTGGCCAAGCTGCGCTTGGGAAGAGCGTGGCAAGCACAAGCCGGCTCGGAGTATCGGTATTTTCTTGTGTTCCAAGACAAGGATATCAGCATGACCGGGGCGTATCCCTTGAGTGAGTTCCTGAAGATTTTGGAAGAACTATAATCCAAACGCATAAAACACCACCTGCAAGACTAAGAAGGCTCAAGGCTGCGAGAATCGGGCTCAGTTCCGTCCATCGCCTGCAGGCGTTTTCTGGCTCTTCGTCTATTTATGCGTAGTGAAGCTGCGAGTACAATCTAACAAGAGCAAAGGGAGGCAGTCGGGTACAAAAAGATGGCTCTCCGTCTATTTTGTGGAGAGCAGCCGCGAGTACAATCTAACAAGAGCAAAAGGGGGCAGTCGGGCACAAAAAGATGGCTCGTCGGCTATTTTGTGGAGAGGAGGCGCGAGTACAACCTAACAAGAGCAAAGGAAGGTAGTCGGGCATAAAAAGGATGGCGCATGGCGCGCCGGAACTTTACCAAGCCTTGGCAGACGATTCTCCGGCACCCTGCGGGCGCAGAAACAAAAGGACTGCGGGGTTTTAATCCGCAGCCTTTTTGCATTCGTTTGGCATAGCCCCGGCGGGAATCGAACCCACATCGAAGGTACCGGAAACCTTTGTCCTATCCATTGAACGACGGAGCCGTAGCGGGGGGAATTGTGGCATGGCGCGATGCCGATGTCAAGTAGGGAAATGGGAGCATGACGCAGCTGTCTCGCTTTCCTCTTCGGGGGTGGTGGGCGCAGCGGGGACTTCAGGCGCGGCAGGAGCTTCGGGCTCGGCGGGGGCTTTGGGCTCGGCGGGGGCTGCGGGTGCAGCGGGGGCTTCGGGCGCGGCGGGGGCTGCGGGCGTGGCAGGGGCTGCGGGCTCGGCGGGGGCTGCGGGTGCAGCGGGGGGTGCGGGAGCGGCGGGGGATGCGGGAGCGGCGGGGGCTGCCGGCTCGGCGGGGGCGGCCGGCGCGGCGGGGGCGCTCGGCTCGTCCGCGACCTCCGCCTCGGCCGCGGGGGTCTCGACGGCGGCCTGCACGGCGGCGACGTCGGGCACGACCCCGGCGAGCGCGGCCAGCGCGTCCGGCTCCTCCTCGGTCGCGAGCCAGACGTGGATCTCGCGGCCGGCGAACGCCTCCACGTTGTCCTGCGCGGGCGCGGAGCTGACGACGTCGCCCTTCTCCTCGAGCGCGCTGAGGACCATGTAGGCG
>JBJEVL010000171.1:0-10165 GCA_051884335.1 Akkermansia sp.
CACTTCTCGGATTTCTTGCACACGATGCCGGAGAGCGAGATGATGGCGACCTCGGTGGTGCCGCCGCCGATGTCGATGATCATGCTGCCGATGGGCTCGCTGACGGGCAGCCCGACGCCGATGGCGGCCGCCATGGGCTCCTCGATGAGCCGCACGGCGATGGCGCCGGCCTCGTAGGCGGATTCCTCAATGGCGTGGCGCTCCACCTCGGTGATGCAGGAGGGGTGCGCGATGAGCACGCGCGTGCGCAGGCGACGGTGGTGACACGCCTTTTTGATGAAGTAGCGCAGCATGTTGTGGGCGACCTCAAAGTCGGCGATCACGCCCTCCTTGAGGGGGCGGATGGCGACGACGCTGCCGGGCGTGCGCCCGACCATGCGTTTGGCCTCCTCGCCCACCGCCTTAACCTTGTCGCCCTTCATGGCGACAACGGATGGTTCGCGCAGCACAATACCCTGATCCTTGATGTAGACCAAAGTATTGGCCGTGCCGAGGTCAATCCCCACATCGTAGGAGAACAACCCGGCGATTTTACGGAAAAAACCGGACATGGAAGATGGTGAAAGTGGAAAAATGGTGAGTAACAGCTGAGCCCCGCCCGTCGCGCGATGCTGCCCGGTCCTCCTTTTCAGGGGATGAACCGCCGTGGGTGGCATGCGCGCCGCCGCAGGCTCCGAAAGGGGGGTACAGAAACCCGTGCGCAAGTATACGGGCGAGGCGCGTGATCTGTCAAGGAAATTCCGAGTACAGCTCCCGCGCTGTCAGAATCACTCGCCCTGCGCCTCCGCCGCCTGCCGATAGATGGCGCGCAGCTGCTCCAAACTCCGCTGCGGGGTGTAGTGCGCTTCGTAGCAGGCGCGCACGGGCTGCTCCCAGTGCTCGGCGGGGATGGTCTCAAATCGCCGCACGGCATCAATGAGCGCCTGCGGCGAATCATGGGGGGAAAACACCAGCCCCGTCTCCCCCTCCTGCACCATGCGGGGCAGCCAGCCGATATCGCTGACCAGCACGGGAACCCCCGCCGCATAGGCCTCGATAACAGCTAAGCCGAAGGGCTCGACCCATTGCGAGGGCACGATGACCGCCTTCGCCCCGCTCAGGAGCTCCTGCACCTCCTCGCGGGAGCAGTGCCCGCGCAGCGTGATGTTCGGGCAGTCGGCGGTCGCTGCGCGGAGCGCCTTCTCCTCCGCCCCCGCTCCCGCCAGCACCAGACGGAACTCCGGCAGCGCCCGAAAAGCCTCGACCAGCAGCGTCACCCCCTTGACGCGATCCAAGCGCCCCACATACAGGAAATAGCGCGCTGCGCCGCGCGGGTGCGTGACGGAGGGGGTAAAATGCGGGCGGATGAACACGCGCCCGGGCTCGATGAGGCGCCGCCGCCGCCCGCGGTTCAGGCTCAGCAGGCGATCGCGCACAAAAGGTGTCATGCAGATGTAGTGCAGGGGGCGGTAGCTGCCCAGCGCGCGGTGCAGCAGCAGCGTGCCCACGCAGACAGCCGTTTGCAGCAGGCTCCCCCGGTAGCAGCGCCGCCGCAGCGCACAGCCCAAACCCCGGTCGAGGCAATCGGTGCACTGCCCCCCCGCGCGGTAACAAGTGCCTGCCGGGCAGAGCAGGCGATAATTGTGCACCGTCTGCACCACCGGCACGCCGCAGGACGCCGCGGCGGCATACACTGCGGGGCTGATGAGCGCCAGCGTGTTGTGCACATGCACCAGCTGCACCCCCTCGCGGAGGATGAGGCGGCGCAACTCCCCGTAGGTGCGGGGGTTGAACACGGACACTGCGGGCAGCAGCAGCTTGCGCCACCACGGCGCGGCGGCAATCTCATCATTGTGGCGCGTGTAGCACAGCACGCGGTAGCCCGCCTCCTCCAGCAGCCGCCGTTCCTGCGCAAACACCGTGTCCTCCCCGCCGGGAACGCAGAAAAAATTGTGCACCAGCAACACAGTGTTCGGCTCGACCATGGGTAGAGCCAGTATAAAAGCCACGGGAAGAGCCGTCAACTGTTTTTTTGCGCGAGTCGCTTCAGGCTCCTGCCGGAGGGCAGAATCCCGTGCTCAGGTGCGCGGGCGCGGCGAGGGTGCTGCCGGGGAAATTCCGCGTGCGGCTCCCGCGCTGTCAGCATCACTCGTCCGGCGCCTCCGCTGCCTGCCGATAGATGGCGCGCAGCTGCTCCGCACTCCGCTGCGGGGTGTAGTGTGCCTCGTAGCAGGCGCGCACGGGCTGCTCCCAGTGCGCGGCGGGGATGCGGCAGAAGCGCCGCACCGTGTCGGCCAAATCCTCCGGCGAATCGTGGCGGAAGCGCATGCCGGTCTCGCCCTCGCGCACCAAACTGCCCGCATTGCCCAAGGCCGAGCAAAGCACCGGGGTTTCGGCGGCAAACGCCTCCGCGATCACCATCGGAAACCCCTCGTACCACTGCGTTGGCAGGATGAGCGCCCGGCTCTGCCGCAGGAGCTGCTGCAACTCATTGCCGGGCATCGCCCCGCGGAACACCACGCGTTGCAGCCGGTGCTCGCGAGCGTAGCGGCGGCACTCCTCCTCGAGCTCACCCCCGCCGCAGATCGTCAGCAGCGGGGCATCGCCCTCCTGCTCCAGCAGGTGCCAAGCTCGCAGCAGCACGCGCAACCCCTTGAGCACACACAAGCGCCCGGCAAAGAGAAACCCCGCCCGCTGCTCCGGCGGCAGCGGCTCCCCGAGGCGCGACGCCGTGTTCGGGCGCACAAAAACGCGTTCGGGTCGCACCCCCGGCAGCTGCAGCAGCTTGCTGCGGTTGAACTCCGTCAGGCAGATGAAAAACAGCCGCTTGTAGACCCCGCAGCAGCGTTGCATCCACAGGTTGAGCACGCAGAGAGCCGTCTGCGCCCGACTTTCCCGGTAGCAGCGCCGCCCCAGCGCCGCCCTGAGCCCCCGCTGCAAACAATCCTCGCAGACGCTCCCCGCGCGGTAGCAAGTGCCCTGCGGGCAGAGCAGGCGGTAATTGTGCACCGTCTGCACCACCGGCACACCGCAGGACGCCGCGGCGGCATACACCGCGGGGCTGATGAGCGCCAGCGTGTTGTGCACATGCACCAGCTGCACCCCCTCGCGGAGGATGAGGCGGCGCAACTCCCCGTAGGTGCGGGGGTTGAACACGGACACTGCGGGCAGCAGCAGCTTGCGCCACCACGGCGCGGCGGCAATCTCATCATTGTGGCGCGTGTAGCACAGCACGCGGTAGCCCGCCTCCTCCAGCAGCCGCCGCTCCTGCGCAAACACCGTATCCTCCCCGCCGGGGACGCGGTAAAAATTGTGCACCAGCAACACAGTGTTCGGCTCGGCCATGGGTAAGCCCAGTATAAAAGCTGCGGGGAAAGCCGTCAACCGCTTTTTGGGGAGCATGAGCGGCTGCTCCCAACGCGCACACACATAAAAGCTGCAGGGAAAGCCGTCAACCGCTTTTTGGGGCGCCCGCCCCAGCGCCGCCCCGCCGAAAGACCGGGCGACGGCACACGCGCCCGCCCCAAACAAAAAACGCCCGCGCCCGCGCCACCCGCCCAAACCCGAAAAGACCCGCGCGCGCACAAGCGCCGCCACCCAAATTTGCTTGCCAAGGCGCGCCCCGTGTGGCAGAGTAAGCGCCATGCGAACCGAGCTGCTGCGCTGCCGCCTCTATGGCATCGTCGACACGGGCTACACCGCCCCCGCCGCCATCGCCGACACCACCGCCGCCCTGCTGGCGGGCGGCGTGCGCATCCTCCAACTGCGCGCCAAAGGCCTGCCTTTGGCGCAAGTGGCCGACATGGCGCGGCGCATGCAACCCCTCTGCCGCGCGGCGGGCGCCCTCTTCGTGCTCAACGACTACCCCGAGCTCGCCGCCGAACTCGGCGCAGACGCCGTCCACGTCGGCCAGGACGCCGGCCCGCTGGACGCCGTGCGCCGCTGCGTCGGCGCGCGCATGATCATCGGCCGCTCCACCCACAGCCCCGCGCAAGCCCTCGCCGCCCGAGCCGAAGGCGCAGACTACATCGGCTTCGGCCCCCTCTTCCCCACCGGCACCAAACCCGGGCGCCCCGCCATCGGCCTGAGCGACATCGCCGCCGTGCAGGCACAGCTCGGCGACTACCCCATGTTCTGCATCGGCGGCATCAACGGGCGCACCCTCCCCCTCGTCCTCGCGGCGGGCGCGCAGCGCGTCGTCATCGTCTCCTGGCTGCTGGCGCAGAGCGACATCGCCGCCGCCGCCCGCTGCGTCATCGCCCGACTTCCGCATTGACAAACTCCCATCGAAAAAATATGATTTAACGCCATGGAAACCCTCATCTCCCAAGGAATCATCGACTCGTACTTCGGCAAACTCAGCGCCTGCCTGCATCTGGACGCCGCCATCGTGGGCGGCGGCCCCAGCGGCATCGTCTGCGCCTACTACCTCGCCAAGCGCGGCTACCGCGCCGCCCTCTTCGACCGTAAACTCTCCCCCGGCGGCGGCATGTGGGGCGGCGCGATGATGTTCAACGACATCGTGATTCAGGAAGAAGCGCTGCCCATCATCGACGAGCTCGGCCTGCGCCACAAACCCTACCGCGACGGCACCCACATCGTCGACTCCGTGCACGCCACCGCCGGGCTGCTCTACCGCGCCACGGAGGCGGGCGCCACCATCTTCAACTGCTACTCCGTGGAAGATGTCGTCTACAAGCGCGGGCGCGTGGGCGGCGTCGTCGTCAACTGGACCCCCGTCCTGCGCGAAGGGCTGCACGTCGACCCCCTGACGCTGGCCGCCGCCACCGTGCTGGACGCCACCGGGCACGACTGCGAAATCGCCAAAACCGTGGCGCGCAAGAACGGCGTCACCCTCAACACCCCCACCGGCGGCGTCGTCGGCGAGATGAGCATGGACGCCGCCGAAGGCGAGCGCACCACCATCGACAACACCAAAGAAATCTACCCCGGCCTCTTCGTCTCCGGCATGGCCGCCAACGGCGTGTCGGGCAGCTTCCGCATGGGCCCCATCTTCGGCGGCATGCTCCTGAGCGGCAAAAAAGCGGCCGAGCTCATGGCCGCCGCCATTGAGGCGCAGCGCGCCTGACGCCCCCCTGCCTTCCGCACAGCCCCCGCGCACCGTCTTCCCGACGGCGCGCGGGGCTTTTTTGTGGTGGCGGGAGGGTGGTGAGCGTGGTGGCGGGATGTGTGAAGAATAGCGCGTGAGGCGATGCAGAAAATGAGAATTTTTCTTTCTTTTTTTTTTTTTTTTTTTTTTGATGATATTACGGTTATGGCGGAGATAAGTCATTCAGAAAGAATGAAATAACATTTTCCGTTCCCGTTCGTTTGGATGTCGTTGGACTGTGTCGAAAAGGACATCATGAAAAAAATGATTGCATTGCGCAAAATGGGGTTGACAGTCGGCTGCCCGAGGCGCAGAATGTCACTGTCCCGTCGGGGTAAACTGTGCCCTGATGCTGACTTTCACTTATTTTTCAACACCATGAAACTGCATTTACCCTGTGGCCTGCGTAAGGCCTTGCTCTCTGTGCTGGCGCTGCTCAGCCCCCTGACCGCCACCCCGGCGGCGACTACCATCGCCACCGCTACCCTCGGCGCTGCCGCGCTTGCACTCGTTCCGCAGGCGCAAGCGGCTGCTGAGGCGCTGGATTTGTCCGGACAGACGGTGACCTATAGTCAGGGAAGCGAGCCGGAATTTTCCACGTTGACGACGGATGCGAGCAGTACGATTATCCTTAATACCAACAGCACCTTGGCGCAGGCGAGCGGATATAACGATGCCGTTACCTTGTACGGTGCGCTTCAACTGGGTGATGAAACACATGGGGGTGGCGCCACGTTCCGAACCAACGGCGATTTGACGATTGTGGGCACGGTGACGCGAGAGGGGGGAACTTCTCATCTCGTCGCCGGGGGGAGCTTCACTCTGAATCAGGGCAGTAGCGTAGACGGCTCCGGGTCAGCTTTTGATGTGTCCGCTGGTACCATTGTGAGCTTCTACCACGTCGGCGAGCTGGCGCTGGAGAAGGTGACCTTCACCGGCTCGGGGAACCACACCTTCACCGTCGGCGCCAACGCCAAGCTGACGCTTAAGCAGGGCATCGTGACCGAACAAGGGGTGACCACGATCGCCGGGTCGGGAAGCCTCTGTGTCCAAGGGACAACGACCTGCACGGTGAGCACGCTGGATTTCGGTTCGGGTACGCTGACGCTCGAGACGGGGATGACGGCGAACGGCTCCACCGACTCGGCGGTCAAGGCGCTGACGCTTAAGGGGGGTGTGGCGTTCACCGTTTCGAACGCCCAGTTGAAGCTGTGGAGCGTTGAAGGCGTCGACGACATAGGAAACAACAATATCGTTCAGGCCGAGCGTATCTGGCTGTACGGGGAGGCATCGCAGGTGAGCCTTAAATCCGCTTCAGACGGTATGATTTATCTGGGGGATGACCCGGACAGCGTGACGAGTGCTACCCCTGTGACGCTGACGTCCGTCCGTCTGGAGGCTTCCAAGCTTGCGGTCGTCGGTGAGCGTGTGGTTAGCGGGACTTCCTCTATCAACATCACCAACTCTACCATGCTGGGGGATTCTACCTCGGCGGGAGTTCCTGCCAAAGCGGGCAGTCTGACCATTAGCGGCGGAACGGGTCACCAGTTGGGGACTATCGAAACAGATGCGAACACCGCAGATTCGTTGGTTATAGGCAACTCTGTCACAGCCGTCTTCACCACGATCAGCGATGGTGTGACCGATAGCCTGACCATCAACGAGCGTGGCCAATTGCAACAGCAGACAGACAACAACACAGATGTCACGATCAACAGCGCTCTGAAGGTGGAAAACGGAGCCACGCTGAGCACGAATGGGGGTTTGAGCATCGCGGGCGCTACAGGCACCCAGCTGAAGGGCAAGGTGAGCGTTGGCGCGACCAAGACCCTGACCATCTCGGGCAGTGCGGATGTCGACGGGGCGACGCTGAGCGCCGTGTCCGGCAAGGTGGTGCTCAACACGAGCGATAGCGTCGTGAATGCGGCCATCGACACCAACATCATCGAGCTGGAGCAGGCCACGACCCTGACCGGCAGCACCACCGCCGCCACTATCGATACGAAGAGTCACGACCTGACGCTGGATTCGGTGGCGTTTAAGAATGCCACGCTGGAGACGCTGACGCTCGGCGATGCCTCGCTCACAGTGAAAGGCGATACGCGGGTGGCCATCAATACGCTGACTACCACGACCGGGGTGGGTTCCCTCACGCTGGGCGGCACGGCGAAGCTGACGGTAGCAGACCTCAACATCAATCAACTGCTGGAGGCTTTCGCCCAAATCAAGCTGGGGGACTCCTCCGTGCTGAATACCGAGGGCGATTTGGAGATCACGGATGCGGTGCTGGACAAGTTGAGCATCGGCGAAAAGGCTACCGTGAATTTGGACGGCATCGTGCGTATCTCCGCAAGCGATCTCACCCATGCCAATGCTTTGCTTGGCAACATCGTGCTGACGAATTCCGACACCCAGGACATGGAGATCACGGGCGTTGCCAACCTGAGCGGTGTTGCCGCCCACGAGCTCTACATCCACGAGGGTAAAGCTGCGATCAATCTTCAGGAACTGACCACCGGAAACTACAGCGAGGTGCAGCTCAGCCACGGTCTGACGATGGAGAACGGCTCGGAGCTGAGCATCACGAACAACACGGATGCCCTCGACCTTGGCTCGCTGGGCGAGGTGAATCTCTATAGCAGCAAGCTGACCCTGACAGGTAAGGCGGGTGTGGAGGATGTCCTGAAGACCACGGATATCAACCTGAGCAATTCCGACCTGGAGATTAAGGATTTGAAGCTCAGCATCGCCACCTCGGATCCGGAGGTGATCAACGTCAACGGCGATTCTGGCCTGGTGCTCACCGATGCCGTCTTGGATGGCTATCAGGTGCTGGTGAATTCCACCCGCATGGAAACCACCACGGATCCCGCCGTGGATTTGGGCGGGATGGTCTCGTTCAACACCCTGACTGTGCTGAACGGCGGCGTGGTTCTGAGAGGAACGACCACGGGCGATATCGCCCTGAACAGCGCGGGCGCGAGCCTCGACCTGGAGGGCAAGCTGGTCGGCACGCTGACGCTGGGCGGCGGCGCCCTGAAGGTCAAGGCGGATGTCGGCACGGACAGCGCCGATGGCAGCGAGATGACCGTGCAGGCGCTCAACGCCGGCGGCACCATCGAGCTGGAGAAAGACATCACGATTCAGTCCCTCGCGGGCAACGGCACGCTGCGGGTGGAGGGCGCAGGTAACACCCTGACACTGGCGACGAACGGCACCCACACGGGGGACATCACGCTGGCGGACGGCGTGAACCTGACGACGGAAGCGAGCAAGGCCCTCGGCAGCGCCGGCACTCTGGAGGTGCAGGGCAATAGCACCCTGACCCTGTCAGGCAGTGAAGCCAAGAACATCGACATCATCGGTGCCCTGACGATTGAGGGCACGCCGGATGTCCAAACGATCAGCGGCAGTATCTCCGGCGGGAAACTGGTGGTAGATGCGACCGGCCTGATTCTGACCGGGGAGCTGAGCCTCACGCAGACCAGCATCGCGGCGGGCAAGAGACTGAGTCTCGCTGACAACCGCGCCGCCTCCCTCGGCGCGGTGACGAATGCGGGCACACTGGTGTTGAACTCGACCACGGACACCACCACGAAGGCCGACAGCCTCAGCGGCACGGGCGCCGTCGTTATCGGCGAGAACGACTCGCTGGAGGTCGAGGGCGAAGCGGTCATCAGCGGCACGAATAGCCGCATCGAGGGCACCCTGAACGCCGACAGCATCGAGCTGAGCAACACTGAATTGGACGGCGGCTCGTTGTCGGCGTGGGCCATCAAGCTGGGCAGCGACATCACCGACAGCGGCGACAACAGCATCAGCACCGCAGCATTGACGGTGACAGGCAACGTGGAGCTGACGGGGGATGAGATTCAGGCCGATGAAACGAGCATCGAGGGCACGCTGACGCTGGCGAACAGCACCCAAGCCGAGCTAGGCGACGTGACGAACAGCGGCACGCTGGCGCTGGCCTCGACCACGGACACCACCACGAAGGCCGACAGCCTCAGTGGCTCGGGCACCGTCACCATCGGTGCGCAGGATACGCTGGAGGTCGAGGGCGATGCGGTCATCAGCGGCGCGAACAGCAGCATCAGCGGCAAGCTGAACGCCGGCAGCATGGAGCTGAGCAACACCACACTGAGCGGCGAATACAAACTGATTGCCGCCACCGGCAGCATCAAGATTGGGCAAGGTGTCACCGAGACCAACGGCTCTGCGGGTACTCTGGCGGCCGATAGTCTGTGGGTCACTGATGAGCTCGCGCTGAACGGCACGAAACTGCACGTGAACGGGGAGACAATCAACTCCGGAACGCTGACGCTGAAGAACCTGCAGAGCGTGGGAACGCCCTACCTCATTTCGCTGGGCGATGTGGCGAACAGTGGCACGCTGAACATGCTGGCGGATAACGCCACCGAGCTCGCCGCGAAGAATATCAACAACTTCGACACGCTGAGCGTGGGGGAACATGTCACGCTGCAGGCTGCCGAACAGGTGGTCAATTTCGGAACCCTGACGATTGAGGGCACGATGGTCGCCATCGGTGATTTGGACAGCCGTAATCACGATTCCCAAATCGCGACGGTCGCGGTCACGGGCACCCTGCAAGGACACGGCGACATCAGCATCACGGGCGGCGACGCCACTCATCGCAACCGCATCAGCGGCACGGTGGGCACGGAGGGCAGCCTCGAGCTGAGCAACACCGAACTGGCCGGCACGTTGAGCGCCAAGGAGCTGGTGCTGGGCGATGATATCACCGACAACGGCACCAACAGCATTACCGCCACGGACAAGCTGACCATTGACAGCGACATTGATCTGACGGATGACACCGTGAATGCCGCCGCCACCGACATCGCCGCAGGCAAGAGCCTGACGCTGAAGAGCGACACGGGCATGGGCAAGCTGGGCACCACCACCGTGGACGGCAAGCTGACGCTGACGGGCACGGGCACCGCTCAGTCGACCCTGACGGCCGATATCACCCTCAACGGCACGGGCAGCGCCTCGCTGACGAACATTGAGCTGATAGGCAGCCTTAGCACCACCAACACCAACCGCTCCGATGCG
>JBJEVL010000172.1:0-10120 GCA_051884335.1 Akkermansia sp.
AAGAAGAAAATCGGCATGTTCTGCAACGTGCCGCCGCGCAACGTGGTGGCGTTCTGCGATGTGAAGCACAGCATCTACGAATGCCCGATTGACCTGGGGCGCGACCGCATTGACCGCATCGTCACCGAGGTGTTGGGCATCACTGTGCCGCATCCCAAGATGGCGGATTGGCAGCAGTTTGTCGGTCGCGTCATCCATCCGAACCACAGCGTGCGCATCGCCGTGGTCGGCAAGTACATCTCGTTGCAGGATGCCTACAAGTCCATTTACGAGAGCTTCACGCACGCCGGCGCCGCCAATGACTGCCGCGTGGAGGTCGTGCGCGTGGATGCCGAGGCGCTGGAGCAGGGCAATCCCGAGGAGCTCATCGGCGATGTGGACGGTATTTTGGTGCCCGGCGGTTTCGGCGACCGCGGCATCGAGGGCAAGATTGCCGCTGCACGCTACGCACGCGAGAAGGGCATCCCCTACTTCGGCATCTGCCTCGGCATGCAGATTGCCTGCATCGAGTTTGCCCGCAACGTGCTCGGCTTGGCGGATGCCAACTCCACCGAGTTCGACAAGCACACGCCGCACCCCATCATCTGCCTGCAGGAGGAGCAAAAGCACATCGAGAACATGGGCGCCACCATGCGTCTGGGTGCCTACCCGGCGAACATTAAGCCCGGCACCCTGTGCAGCACCCTCTACGGCGGGGAAGAGACCATCTCCGAGCGCCACCGCCACCGCTACGAGTTCAACGCCGATTACCGCGAGGCGGTGGAGGCGGCCGGGCTCGTCATCTCCGCCGTGAACGATGAGCACGGCTTGGTGGAGGTGGTGGAGCTGCCCGGGCACCCCTTCTACATCGCCTGCCAGTATCACCCCGAGTTCCAGAGCCGCCCGACGCACCCGCACCCGCTCTTCTCGGGGCTGGTGGCCGCCGCCCTCCGGCACAAGAAGGAGGACTGAGGCACGTTTCCTCTCTTTCCGGGCGCGGCTGAGACCGCGCCCCGTTTTTTCGCCATGTTCTTCGATTGTTTCGTCATTCTGGCCTACTTCTGCGCCATTTTCGGCATCGGACTCTGCGTCAGCCGCCGTCAGGACAGCCTGGAGGGCTATGCCCTCGGCAACCGCAGCCTGCCGTGGTGGGCCATTCTCGCCTCCATCATTGCGGCAGAAATCAGCGCTGCCACCTTCCTCGGCGCTCCCGGCGAGGGCTTTGCGCTGCGCAACTACACCTACATGCAGCTCGCTATCGGCACCATTCTCGGGCGCATCATCGTGGGAAAGCTCTTCCTCAAGCCCTACTACGACTACCGCGTGGTGTCCATCTACGAGTATTTGGAAAAACGCTTCGGCGTGACCACGCGGCGCTGCGCCAGCATCACCTTCCTCATCAGCCGCGTGCTGGCCAGCGGCACCCGCCTGTTCTTCGCGGGCATCCTGCTGGTGATCGCCTACCTGTTCGTCACGGGGCAGGAGAGCGCCGGCAAGCTCGAAACCGTGGTGATCTATATTGCGGCGCTCACCCTCATCACCATTGCCACAGCGGTGTACACTACTCTTGGAGGGCTGAAAGCCGTGGTGTGGACGGATGTGCTGCAAGCCTCCATCCTCGCCGTCTCCGTCATCACCACCATCGGCGTGCTCTTCTGCAGCATCATGGGCGAGGGCACGCTCGCCGAAGCCTGGCAGCGCATTTGCAGCACCCTGAGTGACACCGATTACAACCCCTGCGGCATCCGAAACCTGAAGCCCTGGGCTTTTGCGGACACGGGGCTGACGGGGCAGGGGCTTTGGGCGGATGTTCGCAACATCCTGGGCAATGAGTACACGCTGTGGAGCGCCGTGCTGGGCTCCACCTTCATCACCATGGCCACGCACGGCACCGACCAGGACATGGTGCAGCGCATGCTGGCCGCCAAGGACAGCAAGACCGGCACCCGCGCCGTCATCATCTCGGGGCTGATGGACATGCCCATCGTGTTCATCTTCCTCTCCTGCGGCATGCTGCTCTTCGTCTACTTTGCGCGCAACGGCATCACCCCGCCCGAGAAGCAAATCGAGATTTTCCCTTGGTTCATCATCCACTGCCTGCCCGTGGGGGTGCGCGGTCTGCTGGTGGCGGCGCTGCTGGCCACGGCCATGGGTTCGCTCTCCACCGCGCTCAATGCGCTGGCCACCACGGCTACGCGTGACTGGTACCGCGATGTGTTCCGCCCCGCGGCGAGCGAGCGGCAGATGCTGCGCGCCGTGCGCGTGCTGACGGTGCTCTTTGCGGCGCTGCTCATCCTCGTGGGCGCGGTGACGGCCTGGTATGTCGTCATGGATCCGAGCGTGCGCATTCTGCCCATCGCGCTGGGCATCTTCGGCTACACCTACGGCTCGCTGCTGGGGATTTTCCTGCTCGGCATGCTCACCAAGCGCCGCGGCTGCGATGCCGGCAACGTGCTGGGCATGCTGGCGGGCTTTGCCGCCGTCATCTCGCTGGAGCTGCTCGGGCGCCGCGAGCTCATCCCGGCCATCGCCTTTCCGTGGCGGGTGACCATCGGCACCCTCGTCACGCTGGCGGTAGCCGCCTGTTTCCCCACGCCGAAACGCTCCTGAACCATGCTCGCCGCCCTGCAGCGCCTCAGCGCCCTCCTCGCGCGCCACACCTCGGCCTTTGTCATCGCCGTGGCGGTGCTGGCCTTCTTTTGGCGCGATGCCTTTCTCTGGGTGCACGGCGACACGCAGACCCTCATCCTCGGCTTCATCATGCTGACGATGGGGATGACCCTCAGCGCGCGTGATTTCCGCATCCTTGCGGCGCGGCCGCTCGACATCCTCATCGGGGCGGCGGCGCAGTACAGCGTTATGCCCCTGCTGGCCTGGGGGCTCACGGTATTTTTTGCGCTGCCGCCCGGCATTGCGGCGGGACTCATTCTCGTGGGCTGCTGCCCCGGGGGCGTCTCCAGCAACATCATGAGCTTCCTCTGCAAGGGCGATGTGGCCTACTCCGTGGGCATGACCACGGTGTCCACCCTCCTGGCGCCGATGGTGACGCCGCTGCTGGTGCTGTGGCTGGCCGGCGCAGGCATCGAGACGGATGCTCTGGGCATGTTCCGCAGCATTCTGCTGGTGACGCTGCTGCCCGTGGCGACGGGGACGCTTTGCAACGTGCTTTGGGGACAGCGCCGCGCCTACGCCGAGCTCTGCCGCGTGATGCCGGGGCTCTCCGTGCTGGGGCTGGCCTGCATCGTCGGCGGCGTCGTGGCGGCCAAAGGAAGCTGCTTTTTCACGAGCGGGGCGCTCCTCTTCCTCGTCATTTTTCTGCACAACGGGTTGGGCTATGCGCTGGGCTTCGCCATCGCCTGCGTCGCGCGCATGAGCCGTCCCAAGCGCCGCACGCTTGCCATCGAGGTGGGCATGCAGAATGCGGGCATGGCCACGGTGCTGGCCGGGCGGCACTTCGCCACGCTGCCCGAGGCGGCGGTGGCGTCCGCCGTTTGCTGCGCTTGGCACAGCATCACGGGAACCCTGCTGGCGGGGCTCTTCAACCGTTGGGATGCGCGCTCCCGCAATCGAAAGGCAGGACGCTGAGTTCCCCTCGGCCTGAGTTTCTGCCCTGCCGAGCGGAGCAGCTCTATTTTTCAGTTGACATCTGCCGACTTTTTTTGCTAAATAAGCCCAATAGGATGGTCGCATCATCGGCCGTTCGTTCATCTTTCTCCTGATTCGCATGAAGATCAAACAACGTCTTTGCCTCCCCGGGGCGCGTTTCGCCCGTCGCCGTGGTTTTGCGCTCATCGCCACGCTGACGCTCATGATGCTGCTCGCCATGATTGCCACCGCACTGATGGCGACCGCCGCCTCACAGAACCGCATCGCCATGCAGACCGTGCTGCAGGCCGAGGCGCGCCAGCAGGCGCTCATCGGGCTGGATGCCGCCATCGGTGAGTTGCAGGCGCAGCTGGGATCCGATCGGCGTGTGTCGGCTTGCAGCGGTGTATGCTCCGAGAACGAAAGCGGTACGCCGCAGCATCTTCTGGGTGTTTGGGACAGCTGGGATGGTCCCATCTACGGCACCGGGCGCACGGGCAAGTCCAAAAGCAAGATTCAGGACACCTACACGCAGGGGCGCGCCTCCCAGTTCCGCAAGTGGCTCATTTCCAGCCGTAGCGCGCGCGATACCCGCGATTTTAAGGCGGCCAAGAGCCTGTGCTCCCGCCGCCCCGGGCAGCGCATCTGCATGGTGGGTGCGGGGACGCTCGGGCGCGCGCTCGACAATACGCACTGGGTGTATGCCGATTTGCTGAGCATGCCCTCCGCGGGCAAGAATCAGGCCTGCTTCGCCTGGTGGGTTGGCGGGGAGAACCAGAAGGCCAAGCTCTCGGTGGAGGACCCCGAGGAGAGCAAGGATCCCATCGAGCTGCTGCACCGAACCTGGAACACCCCGGCGCCGATGGTGGTGGACAATCGCGACCTGGACTTTGTGCCCGCGCGCGTGGAGAACGCGGCCAAGCTGACCACGCTCAACAGCTTGCCGCTGCTCGACAGCTCGTCCCAACCGGCGGGAACGCCCTATTTCTTTGATGTGACGACCTCGTCCTACAGCTTGCCCGTCAATGTGAGCATGGGCGGGTTGAAGCAGGATCTGTGCCTGCTGCTCAACAAAGAGACGCTCAAGGGGACGGAGTTCGCCGCGCGCGCTGACCAAGATTGCCCGCTGGTGCAGGGCAATGATGTGCCCGTCGGCACAGAGGCGAATATGCCCATCGGTTCGTGGCAGACGCTCTATGCCTACTACAACTGCTGGCCGAATGGTGAGGCCGGCGCGGAGGACTTTACGGCGCGTCTGCCGGGCAGTCTGAAGGAGCCCTACACCCGCATGAGTGGTGCGGCCTACACGCAGAATGGTTTGGACTACTTCCGCGAGGCGAATGAGGCGGTGTCTGATGTGCCCAACAGCGTGTTTGATGCCCGATCCATGATGGACAGCGGCAGCAAGAGTGCCGGCTATGCACGAACACCCATCATGCTGGCCTACATGTGCAATTTGGGCTTGGATGTCGAAAAGGGGAGCAAGAAAACGGATGATCAGGGCAATGAGATTCCCACCTATTCGCTCAATTTCACCTTTGCGCCCATGTTCCTGTACTGGAACCCCTACAATGTGCCGATGCGGGTCAAGTCGCGTCGCCTGTGGACCAAGACGACACCCTACAAGCTGCTGAATCTGGAGTTTAACAACTTGGTGACGAAGGATGGTCGCAGTAACTGGCTGGCCACCGGGTGGAAAACGGGTAATCCGGCGCGCAAGAATGTCGGTAGTTACACGAAGGATAGGCTCTATGCCGACTACGGACAGTGTCTGCAAAACTCGCTGAACGACAATTCGGACATTGTGTTCCGCCCCGGCGAGGTGCTCTTTTTCTCGCTGGCTTCGGGGAAAGGGTCGAGCGAGGCGTGGAGAACGCCCTTGGTGCTGCAATTCTGGCCGGATGTCGTCAGCTCCTACAAGGCTCGTATGTATTCGGACTGCAACGAGCAGTTGGCCAACGAAGGCTATTTTGACGTCAATTTGGGTGCCGATGAATACATCACCGACGGGTATTACTTCTCTCGCGGTCATGCAGAGTGCATCACCATTCAGCATGGTTTCGGCGGGCGGCGCGACAACCCCGAGTCCGACAACAACTGGGTTGACCAATCGAAATTCTTTGCTATCCAGTCACCCCAGCGCCATATTCTCAACTGGTTCGCTCCCGGAGAACTCTCCCCGGAGCAGCGCATGGTATGTTCCCGCCAGCTGAACGATTCCACCTGGAATACGAGCATGGCCGAGGATGATCAGCCCTATTTCGTGTGCGCCGTCGGTGTGGTGGCCAAGAGTGCCAACACCCAGGTGGAGGAATATCTCTACGGAGACAGCGATTATCGTGGCAAGTTGTGGCAGCATGCCACCCCGGCCACATGGGGCGGTGCGTTGCTGGCACCGACGGATCAGGAGCGGCAGTACCATCCCTATCAGTTGGCAACGCTCAAAATCAGCGGCGGCTTGGCCACGGCTCCGATGGACAACATCGGCAACAACGGCTACCTCGGCATTACGAGCGATGGCGAGCAGGTCTCCTTTGCCTCGGTTTCCGAGCTGCCGGTGCATCCCCCTTTCTCGCTGGCGGGCTTGGCCGGCATGCGCCTGACGCCCGGTTGGTATGCTGCCTCCTGGAACGGAGATATCGGATCCTCGGTTGTCGGGGCGATGCGCCGCTCGGCCTACATCGGCGGTGTGCCGGGCGTGGGTATCGGCAACGCCTTTGCGGACCCGACCATCCCTGCGGATGGGGTGTATGCCTTCCACCGCACGCAGACCTCGCAGGGGCTCAACGATATTAGCGGGGGTGCCTCGGTGCCGTCGAACAAGCAGATCTACGGCGATTACTTTGACCACGGGCTGCTTATCAACGATGCGATGTGGGACCGCTGGTTCATGTCCTCGGTTTCCGACATGCCGACGGGGGACAATATCCGCAAGGCACAGGAGGTGCTCAGCGACTTCCTCAGCGGCAAGGAGGCGCTGCCCGTGGCGCGCTACAAGAAATGCGCCACTCCCTACAACGATGAGCAGGTCATCAACCGCTTGATGTCCGGCGACGGCTGGAAATACATTGCGCAGTACCTCATGATTGACGGCGGCTTCAACGTGAACTCCACCTCGGTGGAGGCGTGGACGGCGGTATTGCAGGGCTTGGCTCGCCGCAAGCTCGTCACGGGCGATGGCAATCGCCTCTCGCTGGTGGAGGAGAACAAGAGCGATCAACAGGTGCTCTTCTCCCGCTTCATGTACTCCACGACCGACAAGAGCGTGGACTCACTCGGTGGCTACAGCATGTTGCAGGGCTCCAGCCGCTTCCGCAACAGCGGTATGCTCAACGCCTGGGGTGAGGTGCGCATGCTCGAGCCGGAATCCATCCGCCAGTTGGCCGAGGAGATGGTGAAGCAGGTGCGCAAGCGCGGACCCTTCCTCTCCATGTCCGACTTCGTGAACCGCCGTTTGGCGCAGGGAGAGACGGGGCTTAAGGGGGCCTTGCAGGCCGCCATCGACGCCACGGACATCAACCGTGATTTTCAGGATGTCATCGTGCAGCCGCGCAACAACGGGGACTTGTACGCCAACCCCGATGCGGAGAAGGGCTCCATGTACACGGCGGCTCCCGGCTATCTGATTCAGAGCGATGTGCTCATGTCGCTGGGCAATATCCTGACCGTGCGTGACGACACCTTCACCGTGCGCGCCTACGGCTGCGTCAAGAGCGCCTCCAACGCCATTCTGGCGCAGGCCTGGTGCGAGGCCGTGGTGCAGCGCACGATGAACTACGTGGATCCAACGAACGACCCCGCCGACGCGGAGTACAATCCCGACGGCACGAAGGGCAAGGGTCTCACCAAGCTGAACCGCGTGCTGGGGCGCCGCTTCCAGGTCGTTTCCTTCAAGTGGCTGGACGTGTGGGATATCTGACGGGCAGCACCGCTCTGTCCTCTTTTTGCGCTGCTGCCCCGTTTGGGGCTTGCCGCCGCAGGGGCAGGGCGGTATCCTGTTTGTATGAGCATTGAGACATTTCGCGGTCAGCGCCCTGAGCTCTGCCGCCCTGCGTTTGTCGCCGACAGCGCCGACCTGATCGGCGCGGTGCGGCTGGGGGAGGGCAGCTCGGTGTGGCACCACGCCACCCTGCGGGCGGATTTGGCACCCATCGTCATCGGGCGCGGCAGCAACGTGCAGGACAACAGCTGCATTCATGTGGAGGAGGGCCTGCCCTGCATCGTGGGCGAGGAGGTCACCATCGGCCACAGCGTCACCCTGCACGCCTGCACGGTGGAGGATGGCGCGCTCATCGGCATGGGCGCCACGGTGCTGGACGGAGCCGTCATCGGGCGGGGCAGCATCGTGGGCGCAAACGCCCTCGTGACGAAGAACACCCGCATCCCGCCGCACAGCCTTGTGCTCGGCTCGCCCGCCAAGGTGGTGCGCAGCCTGGAGCCGGCGGCGGAAGAGCAGCAGCGCGCCCACGCGCGCGACTATGCCGCTCTGGCGCGTGAATACGCTGCTCGCTGAGCGTTCCCGAGCCTCCCCTGTGCGTATGAGAAGTTTATTTCTTTGCTGCCTGCTGGTGGCCTGCCCGAGTTGGGCGGCTGTCTCGGCGTGCAGCGGCACGGTGTACGATGTGGGCAAGGGGGCTTACAGCCGGGATCCGACGGTGGAGAACCGCGACGACAGCCGCCTGTGCTGGGCGGCTGCCGCCGCGAACCTGATTCAGTACTGGCAGGACAGCTACTATACATCCCACAACGCGGAGGGGGCACTGCCGCCGGACGGTAAGAACGGGACTTCCTATCAATCGCCTGTCGGGACGCAGTATTTGGCCGTCTACGATGCCTTTGTCGCGAATTTTCAGAATCAGGGGAGCCAATGCTCGGCCGGCATTGACTGGTGGATGAAGGGCACGGCGGCGATCGACCCGGCTTACCAAGCCACGCTGAAGGAGGGGGCAGACGCCGCCGGCTACTACAGCGTGCTTTTCGATGGGCTGCCGAGTTCCTGCATCGTCTCGTTGGAGAATCAGGCGGATGCCGAGCACCTGCTGACGGACACCCTGGGGCAGGTGCTGAGCCGAGCCGGGGGCGCGTTGGAGTTGGGTGTCAGCACCGCAGCGGGGAGTGGGCATGCCATCAGCTGCTGGGGCTATGAGACGAACGCTGCCGGAGAACTGACGGCTCTGTATGTCACCGACTCGGACGATCAGCGCTATGGTGCCTTCAAGTTGGATGTCTCCAAGGGTGAGGACGGCTCCCTGTGGGTTTCGTCCCACAATGTGCTGACTTCCTATGGCAAGAATCGGGAACCCGTCTGCATCCGGGTTGTGCAATACATCAACACCCCGGAGAGCATTGCCCGTGAGGCTGCCGCCCCGGCCGACACCCTCACGGGAACCGAGGTGACGCAGAATACCTGCCTGACGGGGGATTACAGACTGACCAACCTGAGCATCAAGCCCGAGGCCATGCTGCTGGCGACAGCCGGGAGTCTGGTGCTGCAAGGCGATGCCGAGCTCTCCGCCGCTAACGGGCTGACGGTGGAGGACGGGGCGCTGCTCTCCCTCAGCGGGCTCTCGCGGATGGAGAGCTCCGGCTTTAGCGGTGTGGGAATGGCGCTGACGGGGCGCGCGTATTTTTCGGGAGTGGAGCATTTTGTGTGCGAGGAGAACGGGGGCGGCGGGCTGACCAATGCGGTCTATTTGGAGTTGCGGCAATGCGACAGCCTCTCGGTGCGGGAGAACAGCAGCGGCAGCGCAGACGCTCCCACCACGATGGCAGCCGGCATCTGCAACCGCCAGTCGATGAGCATCCTGAGCTGCGATTCGGTGCAGATTGCGGACAACAAGACTGTTGGGCAAAATGTTTGGGGCGGCGGTCTGCTGTCGCTTGCCGGTGATCTGAGTGACAACAGGGAGCTGGTGGTCGCCTGCAACCAAGCCTTGTCCGAGACCGCCGGCAGCGCGCTCGGCGGGGGTGCCTACCTGATATACGCCAACGACATCACGGGCAACACGAGTGTGCAACTGACGGACAATACAGCGCAGATCGCGGCGCAGGATGCCGCCGGGGAGTGTCTCGCCGCCGGCGGCGGGCTCCTGCAGACGGTGTACGGCGGTATGGCCTGCACCTCGCATTGGCTGCGGAACGACGAGCTGGTGATTGCCCGCAACAAGGTCATCGCGACCTGCAGCGGGGATTCTGCGGCAGGCGCGGCGGTGGCGCAGGGCGGCGGGCTGTGCATCGCCACGCAGCGCGACACCGTGGGCAGCGCCGGCGCCACCATCGGCAGCAACACGATCGTGCGCATCGAGGACAACAGCGCCGAGGCGACCCATGCCGGCGGTGCGGCATCGGCTCAGGGCGGCGGGGTGTACATCGGGGCAAACGGCACCCTGAACATGCAGGAGAACGGCAGCGTGAGCGTGGCGGGCAACCGCGCCGACCAAGGCGGCGCTGTCTACAACAGCGGCTGCTGGAGCCTGCGGAGCAACGGCAGCGTGTCCGTCAGCGGCAATGTGACCGCCGACCGGGCGCTGATGAACCGCCTGCAGCAGCAGCGGCA
>JBJEVL010000173.1:0-10061 GCA_051884335.1 Akkermansia sp.
GGTGCCCGATGCACTGCGCCAAAGGAACCGCAATCACAAAAGCTCCCAGCATCATGTGGTAGGCGCGGGAACGCAGGAACAGCAACAACGGTTCACGAAGCGTCCGGCGCGAGCGCCACAGCCCCCACAAAGCGGCAGCAGGAAACAGCCAGCAAAACTTCCAGCTGATCACCGGTAGGAGCGTATCAAAAAACGAATCGAGCTCGCGCACAAAAGCCGCCGCGCACAGCGCAGACAGCATGCACAGCAGCGGGCGAAAACGCACGGAAACGCACGCCTCTGCCGCATAACACAGAGCCGCAAGCGCCAAGACAACCAGTTGGCCGCTTTCCAAAATCCCGCCTTCCTGCACCAGCGCGTCATGATAATGCGCGGCCAAACACCACAACGCCACTGTTGCTAACAGCAAAACCGCGACATAGACCAACTGTCGCAGCTGAGCACACAGCTCACGGAGCAATTCCTGATCGCAAAAACAATGCTCAATCGGGTCTAACTTCATACTTGTAATCCTTCTAACTTTAAGACTAAAAATATAGTTAGTCCAAGCTAAACTGTTGTTATTCGGCAAAATGCTGTCTGAGCGTATAGTCACAAAAAGGGTGCCGCAATCAACACATGTCGCTTAAAAAGAGAGCATAGGAACACAAAAGATCCCCGAGCGGGCGGAGATGGTATCCGGGCGCGAGAAAGCCAAAAAGCGATGTCTGTGCCGGTAGCTGCGGGCGTGGCATTCGACGGCTACAGGTCACGAAAGCAGGCGTTCGACATGCTCAGGCGCCCCCCCCCTTTCGACTCCGCAGGCACCGGGCGCGCGGACGCGCTTCGTGCTTGCATTGCGGGCTGTTTTGCGTTACAACGGTGCGCATGAAGACGCTGCTTTCTCTCTGTCTCGCCGCTGTGGGCGTGCTGACTCTCAGCTCCTGCGGTGAGTGCAACTGCAACTCCTACAACAAGGACTACCTGCGCGATGTGCCCGTGAGCAGCTCGCGCTCGTTCAACTGAGCCCTTTGCCGCGCTTCCCCGTGTCCTTTGAAATCCGAGAGAAACCCGAGAAGATCGAGCGTGCTCTGCTCGTGGGGCTGGGCTTGCCGGGCGAGTCGCGCCGGGAGCGCAGTGCTTTGTTGGCCGAGTTACGCGACCTGACGGAGAACCTGGGCATCGGCATTGTCGCCTGCCGCTCGGAGTTCACCCGCGAGATGCAGGCCAAATACCTCTGCGGCATCGGCAAGGCCGAGGAGCTGCGCGCGCTGGCCGAGGAGCTGGGTGCGGACTGTCTCATCTTCGACAACCTGCTTTCGCCGAGCCAGCAGCGCGAGTGGGAGAAGCTGACGGGCGTGCCCGTCATGGATCGCGAGGAGGTGATTCTCGACATCTTTGCGCAGCGCGCGCGCTCGCGCGAGGCCGTGATGCAGGTGGATCTGGCGCGCATGCAGTACGCCCTGCCGCGCATGGCCGGCATGTGGAAGCACCTCGACCGCCAGCGCGGCGGCAGCGGCGGCGGCAAGGGAGGCGGCGCGGCGGCACGCGGCGAGGGTGAGAAGCAGATTGAAGTCGACCGCCGCCTGGCGCATGAGCGCATCGAGGCTATCCGCGCCGAGCTGGAGACGGTGCGCCGCCAGCGCGGCACGCAGCGCAAGGAGCGCCTGCGCCAGGGGATTCCCGCCGCCGCTATCGTGGGCTACACCAACGCCGGCAAATCCTCGCTGCTTAACAGCCTGACCGATGCCGGGGTCTTGG
This sequence comes from Akkermansia sp., assembly GCA_051884335.1. Taxonomy (GTDB): domain Bacteria; phylum Verrucomicrobiota; class Verrucomicrobiia; order Verrucomicrobiales; family Akkermansiaceae; genus Akkermansia. Next base: position 1,741 of record JBJEVL010000173.1, read on the forward strand.
CGCAGAACATGCTCTTTGCCACGCTGGATACCACGAGCCGCAAGATTGAGCTTCCCGATGGTCAGCCGCTGGTGCTGACGGACACGGTGGGCTTCATCCGCAACCTGCCGCACCGCTTGGTGGAGGCGTTCAAGTCGACCCTGGAGGAAGTGACGACGGCAGATTTTCTCATTCAAGTGGTCGATGCTTCGGACGAGGAGGCGCTGCGCCACTACGAAACCACCTGCGCGGTGCTGGCCGAGCTCGGCGCGCAGGACAAGCCCATGGTCGTGGTTTGGAACAAGTGCGACCTCATCCCCGAAGAGCAACGCCGAGCCCTGTTGGACGCACTGGCGGCCAAGGTGAGCTGCCCGAGTTTGCCCATGAGCGTGTTGCAGGGGCAGGGGGGCGCGGAGCTGTTGGCCGCCTGCGCGGAGATGATGAGCCACCGCGTCGCGCGCGAGCGCTACCGCATTCCGCTGGCCGAGAGCCGCATTCTCGCCATCATGCACCGCGACGGCAAGGTGCTTTCCACCGAATACGAGGGCAACGATGCCTTGGTGGAGGCCATTTTGCCGCGCGAATTCGCCGCCCGTTTGCAAGCATACCGTCTGCCATGAAACCGCTGCTGTTTGCGAGTGCCTGCGCTCTGCTGCTCACGGCCTGTTCGAGCTCCTCGCCCGAGCAGCGCCTCCGCGAACTCTACGCTGAGGGCGATCGCTTGGAGGAGGCCGCCAAGAACAAGCGCGTGGCCTACACCTTTGAGGATTTCATCGCGAGCGATGACTACCGCAACTCGCGCGACATCTGGCGCGGCGCCGCCATCGAGACCTACGACCCGCAGCATTCCGTCGTCATCATCCTGCTGGAGGAGCAGCGCGGGCGGCTTTTCATCGGTGGTGAGATTGCCATGGATTTCCCCGTGTGCTCCGGGCGCGTGGGCGGCAGCGAGACCCCCCGCGGCAGCTTCCGCATCAGCGAGAAAAAGCGCGACTACCGCTCCAACCTCTACGGCTCGTTCATGAAGGACGGGCGGGTGGTGGAGCGCGGTGTCAGCGCGAGCGATCCCTGCCCGCCCGGAGCTTATTTTGAGGGGGCGGACATGCCCTACTGGATGCGCTTCAACGGCGCGATCGGGCTGCATGTGGGCAATGTGCACCGCGAGAGCGCTTCGCACGGCTGCGTTCGCGTGCCGGAGGAAGCCTGCTCCATCCTCTTCTCCAAGCTCGCCGTCGGTTCGCAGGTGATTGTCAAATAAACGTTTATGATTGCGCGTCTCTTCTCGGCATCCGTCAGCGGTATCGATGGTTTCGAGGTTTGTGTGGAGGTCGATGCCCGCCCGGTGGAGGACACGGGGCGCATGTCCGTGGTGGGGCTGCCCGACACGGAGGTGCGCGAGAGCATCCAGCGCGTGTCGGCCGCGCTGACCAACAGCCGCTTTTTCTGCCCCGGCGAACAGGTGGTGACGGTGAACCTCTCGCCCGCCGACCGCCGCAAACAGGGCGCGGGCTTTGATCTGCCCATCGCGCTGGGGTTGGCGCTGGCGGTGCAGCAGAATTACACGGAGATGCCGGAGTGTTTCCGCCGCCGCTTGCCCGAGCACACGGCAGAATGGTGCCTCATCGGCGAGCTGGCGCTGGACGGTGCCGTGCGCGGTGTCAGCGGGGTGCTGGCGCTGGCGGTGGCGGCGCGCGATGCCGGGCGCCGCTGCCTCATGGTGGCTCCGGAGAACGCCGCGGAAGCCGCCGTGGTGGAGGGGGTGACGGTCTACGCCGCCGAGAACCTGGCGATGGCTTGGGAACTGCTCTGCGACCGCAGCCGCTTTGCGCCGCAGCTGCCCGGCGAGGGAGGTCTCGCTGCGCCGGCGGTGCCGGATTTTGATGAGGTGAAGGGGCAGCCCTACGCGCGCCGGGCGATGGAGATTGCCGCTGCGGGCGGGCACAACCTGCTCATGTGCGGCAGCCCCGGCAGCGGCAAGAGCATGCTGGCGAGCCGTCTGCCGGGCATTCTGCCGCCGCTGACCCGCAGCGAGGCGCTCGAGACGAGCAAAATCCACTCCGTCTGCGGCAAGCTGCCCCCCGGCAGCGGGCTGCTGGTGGAGCGCCCCTTCCGCGCCCCGCATCACACCATCTCCGACATCGGCCTCATGGGCGGCGGTTCGTTCATCACCCCCGGCGAGGTGTCGCTGGCGCACAACGGCGTGCTGTTCTTGGATGAGCTGCCGGAGTTCAGCCGCCGCGCGCTGGAGACCCTGCGTCAACCGCTGGAGAGCGGGCACATCACCATCTCCCGCGCGGGCGGCAGCATGGACTTTCCCTGCGCTTTTCAGCTCATCGCGGCGATGAATCCCTGTCCCTGTGGCTATTTGGGCGATCCGCGCCGCGCCTGCAAATGCCGCCCTGCGCAGGTGGAGCGCTACCGCCACCGCATCAGCGGACCCATGCTCGACCGCTTCGACCTCATCATCGAGGTGCCGCCTGTCAACCCCGCTGAGCTGCTGCACAAACCCAAGGGCGAGGGTAGCGCTGCCATCCGCGCCCGCGTGTTGGCGGCGCGCGAGCGCCAGCGCCGGCGCTTTGCCGGAACGCCCATCAGCTGCAACGCCCGCATGAGCGGCAGGCAGTTGCAGCGCGCCTGCCCCCTGAGCGCTTCGCAGCAGGCCATGCTCCTCCGCGCCATCGAACAGTTCGCCCTCTCCGCGCGCGCCTTCGACCGCATTCTGCGCGTGGCGCGCACCGTTGCCGACCTCGCCGGGCACGACATCCCCACCGACGACGACCTGTTCGAGGCCATCACCTTCCGCCAGTTCGAGACCCGCCTGCGCGAGTGAACCGACAGACAGCACGCAAAAACGGGGTGCCGTGAGGCACCCCGTTTCGGTGAGCAGGCTAGCCCCGGGCTCAGCTCTCGAAGAGCTCCTGCTGGTCGTGCAGCAGGTTGAAAGCCTTGCGCATCATCGAGCGGGTCTCGTTGAGCAGGTTGAGGTAGAGGATGCTCGTGCGGATGTTGCTCTCATCGCCCACCTCGCGCACAATGTGGCGCGAGATGCAGGCGCCGAACTCATCGCGCAGGTCGCCTGCCTCCCGGAGCACCTCCGCCACATGGGAGAAATCGCCGCTGCGGAGAATGCCGATGATGCCGGGGAAGAAGGCGCCGAGCTTGTCGGTCATCTCCAGCAGGTCGCGCGCCTGGGCGGGGGTGAGCCCGGCGTGGTTGTTGTCGATGTGGCGGTAGCCCGCCTTGACAATGACCAGCAGGCTTTCCGCAATGCCGATGCAGCTCTCGTTGATGCGGAAGAGCAGCTGCCCCTGCGCGGCAAGCTCGGGGCTGAGCCCGTGCAGGCTGGGCAGCACCTCGTCCTCCTTCATGTCGCGCTGGCTGCGGACGATTTCGCGCGCCTTCTTGCGCAGAATCTTCAGTGTGGCCAAATCCTCATCCAGCAGGGACTTGACCGTGCTGCTGTAGAGGCTCAGCGAGCGCCCGAGGAAGAGGGCGGAGGACTCGCCCACCAGCTGCATGGTGCGGCGGTCGGAGAGATCCAGAATGCGCGTCTCGTGGGGTTTCTTCCTCTTGTGGCTCAGGCTGCTGCGGATGAGGATGATCGCCGCCAGAATCGCCATGACCACGATGCCCGCAAAGCCGCCCCAGAGCATGACCGCTGCCGTGACAAAGGCCGCCGTGCAGGCGGCGATGCCCGTGAGGAACCAGCCGCCCACGACGGTGAGCACCCCGGTGATGCGGTACACGGCGCTGTCACGTCCCCAGGCGCGGTCGGCCAGCGAGGCACCCATGGCCACCATGAAGGTGACATAGGTGGTGGAGAGCGGCAGCTTGAGCGAGGTAGCCAGCGAGATGAGCAGCGCGGCGATGGTCAGCGTGACGGAGCCGCGCACCAAATCGAAGTCGGCATCATTCTCCTCCTCGGGGCTCAGCGGCTCGAAGCGCCGCCCGATGAAGCGCGCCACGGGGGCGGGGGTGATGCGCTCCGCGAAGCGCGCCACATTCATTGTCCCGCGCACCAGAGCACGCGCCGTGAGGCAGGAGCCGAACTTCTCGCGACCCACGGCGCCGGCGCGCGCCAGCTTGACACCTGTTTCCGTCACCGTGCGCGCCTTCTCGGAGAAGCAGAGCGCCGCCACCATCACCAAGCCGGAACCCACCAGGTAGAGCATCTCCGCCTGCACCGGCAGCGCCAGCGCGCCCATCTTGAGCGTGGCCAGGTCGCCGCCGGCGGCCACATGAGCCTCGGCGATGCCGTAGGAGGACTTGGCCGCCATGAACACGCCGATGAAGTTCACCAGATCATTGCCGGCAAAGGCGAGCGCCAGCGCCCCCGTGCCCGCCAGCACGGTGAGCCGCAGGGTGTTGACGCGGAAGAGGTATTGCAGCGCGGCGGCGATGACATACCACGCGAAGAGCGCGATGCAGGTGGCCTCCGTCAGGTGGGCGTTGAGCAGCGCCAGCACGTCGGCGGGCATGAGGGTGCTGTGCTTGAGCCCCTTGAACACGGCAAAGTAGGTGATGGCCGTCAGCGAGAGCGCGCACCAAAACGGTCCCACGGCGGTGTAGACCCGCCGGTAGCGGAAGCTGAAAATCAGGCGTGCCACCCACATGGTCACACAGCCGCAGGTGAAGGCCACCAGCACCGACACGAAGATGCCCGAGATGATGGTCAGCGCCTTGCTGCTGTTGATGTAGGCCGCAACCTCCTGCGGCACCCCGCCGTGCGCGCCCATGGTGTAGAGCGCCCCGGCCAGCGCGGCTCCCAGCAACTCAAAGACCAGTGAAACGGTCGTCGAGGTGGGTAGCCCGAAGGAATTGAAGGTGTCCAGCAGAATCACATCCGCCAGCGTGACAGCCAGGAACATCACCATGATGTCCTCAAAGTAAAACTGCCCCGGCACAAACACACCGCTGCGGGCAATTTCCATCATGCCGCCCGAGAACGAGGTGCCCAGCACCACGCCGACCGCTGCCACCGCCAGCACCACGCCGCGCCGAGCTGCGCGGCAACCCACGGCCGAGTTCAGGAAATTGGCCGCATCATTAGAGACACCCACGACGAGATCGAAAACCGCCAGCAGCATGAGTGCTCCCAACATCACTAAATACACGGTATTCATGACAGTTCCCTTGTACCATATCCGCGCGCGCTGTGCACGCTTCGGCGCGTGAGCTTGTCGCCACGCTCTCTGTGGCGAAAGCGCCACAATGCGCCTTTGTGGCGAAATGCTCACGCTGCGGGTGGCGCATCATTCACGAACACAGGCTTGCGCTGCGGCGGCACATGGCGTTTACTCAGGGTGAGCAGGCGCTTGCGGAATCTTTTTTCTGCCTCCTCCTGCGGATGAACCAAGATGATATGATGGACATTGTAATTGACGAAGATAACCCGATTTTCCCGGAACTGAGCGCGCGTGTGATGGAGCTCGTCAGCCGAGCCCGCGGTGCCCTGTTCGGGCTGGACGCTGCCCTGGCCGCGCGCCTCATTGCCGAGTGCAACTCGCTGAGCAATCGCGCCCGTCAGGCCGAGACCTCCTGCAACACGGGGCTGATGGTGGGCATCAGCACGCCCGAGGAAAAAATCGCTCTGGTGCGTGTGGCGCAGCAGTGCAGCCGCCTGGGGCGCATCGTCCACCAGGTTCTTGTGCTGGTGCAGAACGTGCAGGAGATTGCGGGCGAGGTGCTGACGGAGGATGTGGAAGCCTTCAAGCCCATCTACCTGTTGGCCGAGGTGGAGCTGCGCGATGCCGTGCTTTCCGTCCTGCGCGGCGATGAACAGTTGGCCTACGGCGTGCTGCGGCAGGATGAGGAGCTGGATTCGCTGTACGCGGCGGAGATGAAGCGCATCTTCACCAAGGCCTCTTCGGCCATGTTCTACGATTTTCAGGTGGGCACGGGGCTGCTCTTCATCCTGCGTGCCATCGAGCGCATCGGCGATCACGCCAAGCAGCTGGCCGTCCCCTCGTTTTACCGACTCACGGGAGCGGGCAGTGCCGCTTCGGCGGAGAAAAGTCGTGCGCTCTGAACCCGAACCTGCTACAGTATACTCATGCACATTCTCATAGTGGAGGACGATGACGATATCGCCGACCTCGTGGCCTACAACCTCGAGCGTCAGGGGTGGACCACGTCGCACGCCGCCGATGGCAGCGAGGGCTGGGAGCAGATCCGCACCAAGCTGCCCGACATGGTGATTTTGGACATCATGCTGCCCGGCATGGATGGGCTCTCCATCTTCCGCGCCATGAAGGACAATGCCGCCACCAAGGATATTCCCGCGCTCTTCCTCACGGCGCGTGCGCAGCTGGAGGACAAGCTGGAGGGCTTGCAGCTGGGGGCGGATGATTACATGACCAAACCCTTCAGCACCAAGGAGCTGGTGCTGCGCGTCCGCAATTTGCAGGCGCGCCTGCGCAGCCGTGCCTCGAGGCTCATCGTGCGCAGCGCCCCGCTGGTGCTCGACAAAAACACCCTGCGCGCCACGGCGGCGGGTGAGTCGCTGGAGCTGACGCCGACCGAGTTCAAGCTGCTGGCCTGCCTCATCGAGCGCGAGGGGCGGGTGCAGAACCGCTACGACCTCCAGCAGGAGCTCTTCGGCTACGCCGACACCACCCAGTCGCGCGCGCTGGACACGCACATCAAGCGCCTGCGCCAAAAGCTCGGTTCGCTGGCCGATCGCATCAGCACCGAGCGCGGGGTGGGCTATGTCTACCGCTCGGGGACTTCGACCTGAGCCCCTGCGCACATCGCTCCCGCTCCGGCGGTAGGGCAGGGTTCCCGCCGTCGTCATCGGCGTTCGGCGGCGTCACCATGCTTATGGCTCGCTTTCCGCCGCCGGTAGCTGCGGCAGAGGGGCTCGGGAGGGGGGCTGAGCCCTCTCCGCATTCGGGAGAGCTCAGCGCTCCGCGCGGCGCTTGAGCCAATGCACCAGCAGGATGGGCATGCCAAAGACAAACAGGAGCAGCAGGGGGGTAAAGACCCACAGGTAGAGGCGCAGGTAGAGCCGCGCGGTGGCATCGCCCGCATCGGCGGCGATTTTCCACCAGCGGTAGGTCTCCGTGGGGCTCCAGTCCTGCTCGGAGAAGGGGTCGAGGTGCAGCAGCCCGCGGCGCGGCATGGCCTCTGCCAGTCTGCGATCGCTGGCGATGCTGTACCAGGAATCGGCCAGACGGCGCTCGCCGATGCTGTCGTAGTAGAGCCCGAGCTCATAGGGAGCGATGGGCGAGCGGTGCACGTCGCAGGCGCGTTGCAGGTAGGCCAGCCCGGTAGAATCATCGCGCTCGGTGCCGCGCCCCTCCAGCAGCATCTTCCCGGCGCGGATGGCGGCATCGGCGTGCCCCTGCATGGCGGCGGCGTTGTAGAGCGGGTAGGCCTCGGCGTGCTTTCCCGCCTCTTCCAGCTCCCAGGCGCGGTGGTACTGCGCCGCGGGAATGCCGGCGTCGACGGCGCGCTCCAGCCAGCGCTCGCCCTCCTCGGGATTCGCGGCAACCCCTTTGCCTTTGAGGTAGGCATCCGCGACGACATAGGCCATTTTGGCATCCTGGCCCTCATCGGCGAGTCGGAGGGCACAGGCAAAGGCTGCGGCTTCGTTGCCCGCCCCGGTGTAGTGCCGGAAGAGCTGGTAGAGGGCGGGGATGTAATGCTCGTCCGCCAGTTGCTCCAGCTCGGCGGTGGCGGCGTCCGGATCGGCCGGAACACCTTGCCCCATCAGCTGCATGTAGGCAGCGCGGAAGCGGGGTTCGGGCTTGTTCTCCCGCTCGGCTTCGCGGCGGTACAGACCGTAGGCGCGGGCGTAGGCTTGCTTGGCTTGGGCTTCCTGCTGCTGTTTTTCATAAATATCGCCGAGCATGTAGGCAGAATCCGCATCGCCCGCGTCGGAGGCGCGCGTATACCACCGGAGCGCTTGCTCCGGATTCGCGACGATGCAGGCGTCCCCCAGCAGGTAGGCTCGCCCCAGCGTGTTCATGGCGCGCAGGTCGCCCGCTTCGGCGCGCTCCCGCAGCTGGTTGAGGAACTTCTCAGCCCAGGCATCGGCCTGTTCCTGCATGCCGGCGAAGCCGTAGTGCAGGTAGACTTGGCGGGTCTGCGCCGGATCGCCGGCCTCCGCCGCCTGCTTGAGCGGTTCCAGTCGCTTCTCCAAATCCGGGTCGGCTGAGCTGAGGGCCTCCGCCGCGACGGTGGGGAGCATCAGCAACAGGGGGAGGAGGTAACGAATCATCATAGCTGAGACGAAGGGGGAGAAAAAGGATTCGGAAAAAGTCACCATGCGGGCGCATGGGGCGGGGCGTTTATTGATCCCGCCCGCGCCCGTTGAAGCGGCGGGAGAACGAGCGGCGCGC
>JBJEVL010000174.1:0-10015 GCA_051884335.1 Akkermansia sp.
CTCCGTGAGCCGCGTGGGCTCCAGCGCGCAGACCAAGATCGTCAAGAAGCTCGCCGGTTCCGTCAAGCTCGATCTGGCGCAGTTTGAAGAGTTGCAGGCCTTTGCCCAGTTCGGCTCCGATCTCGACGCCGCCACCAAAGCCAAGCTCGAGCGCGGCAGCCGCATCGTCGAGCTCTTCAAGCAGGGGCAGTACGAACCCAAGAGCCTGGGCATCGAGGTCATCAACCTCTATGCCATCCAGCGCGGCTACCTCGACGATGTGCCTGTGGCGGACATCCGCCGCGTGCGCGCCGAGCTGGAGGAAGAGGCGAGCGTCAACGCCGCCGACCTGCTCGCCGCCATCGAGACCGAAAAGACGCTGACAGACGACATCGACGCCCGTCTGAAAGCCTTGATGATTGCCTTCAAGAACAGCCGGAAACACTAAGCCGCCATGGCCGGACTGAGAGACATCAAACGCCGCATCAAGTCGGTACGCAACACATCGCAGATCACCAAGGCGATGCAGATGGTTGCGTCTGCCAAGATGCGCCGTGCTCAGGAGCTGGCGCTGGCCGGGCGCAGCTACACCGCCGCGCTGGCCAACGTCTTTCGCCACCTGCAGGAGAGTATCGTCGAGTGCGATTCGCCCCTCATGCGCCGCACCGCGGAGGGCAAGTCGCTCGTGGTGGTCGTGACCACGGATCGCGGCCTCTGCGGCGGGCTCAACGCCAACCTCTTCAAGGAGGTAATGCTGCGCTGCCCGCGCGAGGCCGACTACATCACCATCGGCGCCAAGCTCAACCCGCAGTTTGCGCGCACGGGGCGCAAACTCATCGCCTCCTTTTCGCCGGGCGACAGCATCGGCGAGGCGGAGATGAAGCCCATCCTCCAATTCATCGGCAAAGCCTACCTCGAGGGTCGCTACAACAGCGTGAGCGTGGTCTATCAGAAGTTCGTCAATGTCATGGTGCAGCGCCCGCAGCTCAGCGGGTTGCTGCCCATCACGCCCGAGGAGCTGCTGAGCATCGCCGGGCAGGACAAGACCGCCGACACGGGCAGCGCCAACTTCCTGCTTGAGCCCTCGCCCGGTGCCCTGCTGAACGCCATCCTGCCGCTCTATGTGGCCAACCTGCTCACCCAGATGGTGCTGGAGGGCAAGGCCAGCGAGCAGAGCGCCCGCATGGTCGCCATGAAGTCGGCCACCGAGAACGCCAAGACCCTCATCGGCGAGCTCACCCTCGAATACAACAAAGCCCGCCAAACCCAAATCACCAACGAGCTGCTGGAAATCACCACCGCCATGAAAGCGATGGAGTAAGCCGCTCATCCCCCACCGCATCCCACTCTTCTCCACCCCCATTTTTAACGCTCTTAAAACAATGAATACCGGAAAAATCGTGCAGATTATCGGCGCCGTGGTCGACGTTGATTTCTCGCAGGCAGAAATGCCCGCCATCTACAACGCCCTGACGGTGGACTACACCGTCGACGGCGAGACGCGCCACCTGACCCTCGAAGTCGAGCAGCACCTCACCGACGGCTGGGCGCGCACCGTGGCCATGAGCTCCACCGACGGTCTCAAGCGCGGTATGGAAGTCGTCGACACCGGTGCCCCCATCTCCGTGCCCGTCGGTCCGCAGGTTTTGGGCCGCATTTTCAACGTGCTGGGCGAAACCGTGGACGAAAAGGGCGCCGTGGACGGGGTGAAGCACTACCCCATCCACCGCGAGGCCCCCTCGCTGGAGGAGCAGTCCACCTCCTCCGAGGTGCTGGAATCCGGCATCAAGGTCATCGACCTCATCTGCCCCTTCCTCAAGGGCGGCAAAGCCGGCTCCTTCGGCGGTGCCGGCGTGGGCAAGACCGTGCTCATCATGGAGCTCATCAACAACATCGCCAAGGCGCACTCCGGTCTCTCCGTCTTTGCCGGCGTGGGTGAGCGCACCCGCGAGGGCAACGACTTCTACAACGAGATGAGCGAATCCGGCGTCATCGACCAGGCGCATCCCGAGAACTCCAAGGTCGCCCTCGTGTACGGGCAGATGAACGAGCCCCCCGGTGCACGTCTCCGCGTGGCGCTCTCCGCCCTCTCGATGGCCGAATACTTCCGCGATGAGGAGAACCGCGACGTGCTGCTCTTCGTCGACAACATCTTCCGTTTCTCGCAGGCGGGCTCCGAAGTGTCGGCTTTGCTGGGTCGCACCCCCTCCGCCGTGGGTTACCAGCCCAACCTCGCCGAGGAAATGGCCGGCTTGCAGGAGCGCATCACCTCCACCCGCAAGGGCTCCATCACCTCCATGCAGGCCGTCTACGTGCCCGCCGACGACCTGACGGACCCCGCCCCCGCCACCACCTTCTCGCACCTGGACTCCACCGTGGTGCTCGAGCGCGCGCTCGCGGCGCAGGGCATCTACCCCGCCGTGGACCCGCTGGCATCCACCTCCAAGGCGCTGAGCCCCGAGCTCGTGGGCGAGGAGCACTACCGCGTCGCCCGCGGCGTGCAGCAGACCCTCCAGCGCTACAAGGATCTGCAGGATATGATCGCCATTCTCGGCATGGACGAGCTTTCCGAAGCCGACAAGCTCACCGTCAGCCGCGCGCGCAAGATCCAAAAATTCCTCTCGCAGCCCTTCGCCGTGGCCGAGGTCTTTACAGGCATCAAGGGGCAGTACGTCCCCGTGGCCGAGACCGTGCGCGGCTTCGCGGAGATTTTGGACGGCAAGTGGGACGATGTGCCCGAGGGTAACTTCTACATGAAAGGCGGCATCGACACCGTCGAAAAATCCTGAGCACCATGCACTTCGACATCATCACCCCGCTGCGCACCGCTCTCTCGACCGAGGTGAGCGCCGTGCACCTGCCCGCCGCGCAGGGCGAGATGGAGGTGCTGCCGGGGCACGCGGATCTCATCACCGCCGTCGCCAACGGCGAGCTCATCTATCACCCCGTGGGCGGCAGCCCCGTCAGCCTCTTTGTCGGCGGCGGCTTCCTGCAGGTGGAGAACGACCGCATCCTGCTGGTCACGGACACAGCGCTGGCTCCCGGCGAGATCGACCCCAACTCGGTGCAGGCTGCGCTCGACCGCGCGCAGGCAGCCCTGCGCAACAGCGCCTCCGTGCTCGATCGCCGCGAGCAGGAGCGCCTCGAAGCCGCCATCGCCAAGCAGATGGCTCTCATCGAGTTCCACCGCCGCCTCCGCAAATAATTTTTCTCTTTCCCCTGTGGGAAAAAGGAAATTTCTTTCCATCCGGACACCCTCGGGCAGAGCTGCTCGGGGGTGTCCGCTGTGTTGCGCGGGCAGGGAGACAGCAGACGCCGCAGGACGCAGCAGAAGGCGCAAGCGCAGCGGAGCCGCGGTCGGAGCAGGGCGCTGAAAAGCCAAAAAAGCCCCCGACAGGGCACGGGCGCAACAAAAATACCCCGGTCAGGAACCGGGGTCTACCGACAGATAACACGGCGCACGTGCCCAATTTACTTGCAGAGGATTTGGGTTCCACCCCGGCAAGGTGCTGTCAGGAGTGCCAAAATATCATTGCGCGAGAGCAAAGTCAATCCGAAAAAGGCGCCGGAAGACGGTACCCATGCGCCCGCCGAAGATTTGTCGATGATAGGTGCGGGAGCCGATGCGGGACGCCGCGTGTCCGCCTGCCTGCGCGGAGACGCTCAGAACAAAAGCGCCGCCAGCTCGTGCAGCGAGCGGCAGCGCAGGGCGGCGCCCGAAAAATCGCCGCCTTCGGTCAGGCGGCAGGGCACGGCGGCGCAGGGGATGCCCGCCCGCTGAGCCGCCAGCACGCCGTTCTCCGAATCTTCGATGACAAGGCATTGTTCTTTGGGCAGGGCGAGGCACTGCTGCGCTGCGAGGAAGAGCGCGGGATCCGGCTTGACGGGGTAGCCGTCCGTGCGGCAGAACACACCGTCGAACTCTTCGTAAATGCCCAGTCGGCGCAGCCATCCCTCCACCCAGTGGCGCGTGGAGGAGGAGGCCACGGCGAGCCGCAGCCCCCGCGCGTGCGCGGCATCCAGCAGCTCGCGGCAGCCTGGCATGAGCCCTTGCTCAGCCAGCTCGGCGTCAATCGCGGCGCGGCGGGTGCGCGTCTCCTGCTCCCAGTCGTAGCGGCGCCCCGTCCGCTGCTCCAAATGCGCGGCGGGATCCCAGCGGCTGTAGCCCGCGCCGAGGCAGGGGGCGTAGTCCGCCGGGCTCAGCTGCTGCCCCTCGCGGGCGTAGAGCCGCACCCAGGATTGGAAGATGGCCCACTCGGTGTCGACCATCACACCGTCAAAATCGAAGATGAGTCCGCTCGGGCACATGTCAGGGTTCTCCGTGCAGGCGCGCTGTGAGCCACTCCCGCAGCGAGCGGTGCGCGAGATTGATTCGGAACAGGTAGACGGCGATGATGAGGTAGGCCACGTTGGGAATCCAGGCCGAAATCCACGCCGGGATGAGGCGCGCTTCGCCCAGAGCGGGGAAGAGGCGGTAGAAGAAGAGCAGCAGCGCCGCCAGCAGTACGGCGATGCCGATGCCCTTCATGGTTCCGCGCCGCTGGAAGGTCACGGCGCTGGGAATGGCCATCAGCACGAGAATGAGGCAGGTGAAGATGCGCGCGATACGCACATGCCACTCGGTGCGCATTTTGGCGCGATCCTCGCGGCTGCCGGAGCCGCTGGCGATGCACTCGTACAGTGTGGCCGTGCCGATGGAATCGATGCGCCCGCCCTGGCCGGGGGTGATGATTTGGTAGGGTTTTTCGTCGAAATCATAGGTGCGGGTGCCCAAGAAACAGTCGTCGATGGGGATTTCGTGGGCGCGGCTGAGGTCGCGCTCGTAGGCGTTGTGGAGCGTCCAGGTCGAGTCTGCCTTGTTCCAGGTGGCCGATTCCGCAAAGTATTGGCGGAGAAGCTCCCCGCGGTTGTTGGTGTCGAACTGCTCGATGATGACCCCCTCCATCGGTTCCCCGGGGTTGGTGATGGATGCGGGCTTGGCAATGCGCCAAATGCGCGCGTCTTTCTCACTGCGGAACACAAGGGCTTTTTCCTGCCCGGAAGGGGGAGCTTGCTTGAGCAGGAGCTGGCGGTAGAGAGAGCCGTTGGGAGCCCAATGGAAGCCGCAGATGCCGTAGGCCAGCGCCACCAGCGTGGCGACATAAAAGATGGGACGGCAGACGCGCAGCAGCGAGCGCCCTGATTGCAGCATGCCCGTGAGCTCGCAGGTGCCCGAGAGCTTGCTGAGGCTCCACAGCGCGCCCATGAGCAGCGTGTAGGGCAGAATTTGGTAGAGGAACATGGGGAGCTGCATGGCGTAGAAGAGCCCGGCTTGAACGATGGGGTTGTCGAAGCGGGTGCGAAAGCGCTCCATGTTGTCGGTGAAATCTGCCAGAATGTAGATGAGCAGCAGGATGAGCGTGCACATCAGGAAGTACGCAGTGAACGCGCGCATGATGTAGCGATCCATCGTGCCGAGCAGGGCGTAGACCACCGCTCCCGCACAGGGCAGCAGGCAGAGGGTCAGAAGCAGGATGGGGCGCAGCTGCTGCTCCAGCGGGTAGGTGGAGGGCATGCCCGGAACCTCCCAGCGCATTTGCTCCAGCTCGGCGGGAACAATCAGAGCGGCCAGCGCGGCGCCGAGAAGGAAGAGAATCAGCGCGGGAATGAATCGGCGGAGGAGATCAATCATGAGGGGAAAACGGGTGGGTCAGGAGCCTTGGGCAAGACGTTCGGCAAGAAAAGCGGGTAGTCCGGCTGCAAGGATGGCCTGCTGGGCGGATGCGATATCGTAGTCGATGCGGAAGAGCGTGACGCAGCCTTCATCGGAGTCGTAGACAGCGTAGGAGGCGCGGGGGTCGCCGTCGCGCGGCTGGCCGACGGCGCCCACGTTGATGAAATACTTGCACCCGGCCTCGGGGCGAATGCAGACGCACCCCTCGGCGGCGAGTGTCGCGCGCGCCTCGCTGTCCTCCTCTGCCCGAAATCCGCTGCCCCGGCGGTAGACGCGCGGGACATGGGTGTGCCCGTGGAAACAGATGGGGGAGAACTGGCGTTGCAGGCTGGCAGCGGCATCATTCGCGTTGATGATGTAATTCCACGCCTTGGGTTGATCGAGTCCGGCGTGCACAATGGTAAAGCGCGAGTCGACCAGTTTTTGGTAGGGCAGGCGGCTGAGCCATACCAGGTGGTCAGGCTCCAGCTGACTGCGTGTCCACTCCATCGCCTGTCGCGCGATGGGGTTCATGCGCCCCCAATCGGTGGAGCAGACCTCCTCATCGTGGTTGCCTCGCACCACCGGGCATTGCAGCGAGCGGATGTAGTCGGCGCATTCGTTGGGGTAGGCGTTGTAGCCCACGATGTCTCCCAGACAGGCGACGCAATCGCAGCCCTGCTGTTGCAGGGCGTGCTCCATCACGGCACAAAGAGCGTGCAGGTTGGCGTGGATATCGCTGATGATGGCGTAGCGTGGCATCGTCTCTCCCCAGTATAGCGCAAGGCGCAGGCGGGTGCAAGCCGCCTTTTGCCTCTCCCTCCGAAAAAACACGCGGGAGACTCCCCGCGCTGTGCAACCTTGGCGGGCTGCGGTGCCGGGCAGGACTCACATCCGCCCCTGCTCGCGAGGGTCGTCAAAGCGGCAGCGCGCACAGAGCGGGCGTTGCCCCGGATTGTGCCGCGTGCCTGCCCAACGGCAGATGCTCAGCAGAATGGGTTGCAGACGCTCTCCCTGTTCCGACAGGCGGTATTCCGTGTGCGGGGGAATCTCGTTAAATTGCTCGCGCAGGATGAGCCCGGCGGAGAGAAGCTCCTTCAGGGTGGCAGAGAGGACGGTATCGGAGATGTTGACCAGCTGTTCGCGCAGGGTGCCGTAGCGCACGCGTCCCAGTTGACCCAAAATGCACAGGATGCGCGACTTCCAGCGCCCGCCGATCAGGCTCAGTCCGTAATCCAGCGCGCAGCGAATATCTTTCTCCAGCTTGGGCTCGTACATCGGCTCTGCTATACCACAGCATCGCGGCGGAATCAAGCCGCGATGCTGCGGGAGAGGACTCAGTTCTTCTGAAAGGGATAAATCGTCCCGTCCGCACTGCAGGCCCACCCGGAGCCGTTGTCGGGAAAATGCACCACATCGGGCAGGCGGCGCGTGCCGAGATCGAGATACACCAGCTTCTCCTGCCCCCGGTTCTGCACGACGTGTGCCCCCGCCGCGCCCCGCGGAAAGCCGATGATGCTGCCCGCCGCCAGCTCCTGCTCGCCCCGGGGCGTGCGGACGGTCGCGGTGCCGCTGATGATGTAGAACACTTCTTCGTTCGCCTCGTGGTAGTGGTAGCCGTAGGCGGTGTTGCCCGGTTCGACTTCGACCACATTCACCCCGAGGAGGTCGCTCTCTGCGCCATCTGCGACGGGTTTGACGGTGAAGCTGTTGCTGCCTTGGCTGATGGTCGTTCCGGCGATTTGCGCCGCGTGTCGGATGATGATGTCTTTCATGGTGGGGGCGCCTGCTGTTCTCCGCAGGCAGATGCAGTATACGCGCCCGCCGCTCCGCCCGCAAGTAACGGAGAAAAGCTTGAGTTGCTCATCTTTTTATGAGTGAGCGCCACCCGTAGCGGCAAAAAAGCATCGGCGGCTCCCCGCTTCGGGGAACCGCCGACGGAAAAATCGGGGTCAGGGATGAGCTTACATCATACCGCCCATGCCACCCATGCCGGCCGCATCGGCGCCTGCGCCGTGCCCGCCGCAGCCGCAGCTGCACTTCTTCTCGGGCAGCTCGGTGATAAGGCATTCGGTGGTGAGCATGAGCCCCGCGATGGAGGCGGCGTTCTGCAGCGCCGAGCGCGTGACCTTGGTCGGGTCGACCACGCCGCTGGTCAGCAGGTCCTCGTAGTCATCCGTCACCACGTTGTAGCCCATGTTGGGGGACTCCAGACCCTTGACCTTCTCCACGATGAGGGCAGCCTCGCGGCCTGCGTTGCTCACCAGCTGGCGCAGCGGGGCTTCCACCGCGCGGTAGACGATGCAGGCGCCCGTCTTTTCATCGCCCGTGAGCTCGAGGGCGCAGATGGCCTTTTGGGCGCGGATGAGCGCCACACCGCCGCCGGGCACGATACCCTCTTCCACCGCTGCGCGGGTGGCGTGCAGGGCATCGTCCACGCGGTCCTTCTTCTCCTTCATCTCGGTCTCGGTGGCAGCACCCACCTTGATGACGGCCACACCGCCGGCGAGCTTCGCCAGGCGCTCCTGAAGTTTCTCGCGGTCGTAGTCCGAGGTGCTGTCCTCGATTTGGTGGCGGATTTGGGAGACACGGGCGGTGATGTCAGCGCTCTTGCCCGCGCCCTCGATGATGACGGTGGTGTCCTTGGTGATGACCACACGCTTAGCCATGCCGAGCATGTCGATGTCGACATTCTCCAGCTTGAGCCCCAAATCCTCGGTGATGCACTGACCGCCCGTGAGGATGGCGATGTCCTGCAGCATGGCCTTGCGGCGGTCGCCGAAGCCGGGAGCCTTGACAGCCGCCACATTCAGCGTGCCGCGCAGGCGGTTGACCACGAGGGCGGCGAGCGCCTCGCCCTCCACGTCCTCCGCGATGATGAGGAAGGGCTTGCCGGTCTTGGCGACCTTCTCCAGCACGGGCAGGAAATCCTTGAGGTTGCCGATCTTCTTCTCGAAGATGAGGATGTAGGGGTTCTCCAGCACCGCCTCCATCGTGTCGGCGTTTGTCACGAAGTAGGGGGAGAGGTAGCCCTTGTCGAACTGCATGCCCTCCACCACGTCGAGGCTGGTGTCGATGCCCTTGGCTTCCTCCACGGTGATGGTGCCGTCCTTGCCCACCTTGTCCATCGCCTCGGCGATGATGTTGCCGATCTGCTCGTCCCAGTTGGCGGAGACGGTGGCGACCTGGGCAATTTCCTTGGTGGAATCAACGGTCTTGGAGATATTCTTGAGCTCCTCCACCACGGCGGCGGCGGCCTTGTTGATGCCGCGCTGCAGGCTGATGGGGTTGGCACCGGCCGTCACGTTGCGCAGACCTTCGCGGTAGATGCTCTCGGCCAGCACGGTGGCGGTGGTGGTGCCGTCGCCGGCGATGTCGTTGGTCTTGCTGGAGACCTCGCGCACCAGCTGGGCGCCCATGTTCTCATAGGGATCCTCCAGCTCGATTTCCTTGGCCACGGTCACGCCGTCCTTGGTGATGGTCGGCGAGCCGAATTTTTTGTCGATGACCACGTTGCGGCCGGCAGGCCCCAGCGTGCTCTTGACCGCCTTGGCGATTTTGGTGACACCGGCGAGCAGGCTCTGCCGGGCGTTCTCTTCGAAGGAAAGTTGTTTAGCCATAGTTGTATGAATGAGTTATGTGTTAATCAGTCGATGACGGCGAGGATGTCGCTCTCGCTCAGGATGGTGTAGGTGGTGCCGTTGAAGCTCACTTCGGTGCCGCCGTATTTGGTGATGAGCACCTTGTCGTTGACCGCCACGTTGAAGGGGATGACGTTGCCATCCTTGTCGCGGCCACCCGTGCCGATGGCGCGGACGATGGCCTCCTGCGGCTTCTCCTTGGCGGTGTCGGGCAGGAAGAGCCCGCCGGCGGTTTTCGTTTCAGCTTCGACGCGCTCCACGAGCACGCGGTTTCCCAGGGGTTTAATCATGGTTGTTCGGTTTCTATTGGTTTGATGTGAAGTTGAGATGTAGAGAGAGGGGGCAGGGCGCTTGCCGCGCCCTGCCGCGGGAAGTTTGCGGGCGTCTTACTTGTCGTCGTCGACCACCTCGGCATCCACCACCTTGCCCTTGGCTTGGCGCGGACCGTTGTTCTGCGGGGCTTCGGCTGCGCCGCCGAAGGGAGCGCCGCCCTGCGCCTGCGCTGCCTGAGCCGCCGCGGCGAAGAGCTTGTCGAGCTCATCGCACAGGCTCTTGCACTTGGCGACATCCTTGGCCTCGACCGCTGCCTTGAGCGCCTTGACCTTGTCCTCCAGCGGGGCTTTCTGGTCGGCGGGCACCTTGTCGACCATCTCGTTGAGCTGGCGCTCGATCTGGTGCGCCATGCTGTCGGCCTTGTTGATCG
>JBJEVL010000175.1:0-2325 GCA_051884335.1 Akkermansia sp.
TCACCCTGTCGCTGGAGAACGGGCGCGAGACGCTGCTCATCGCCGCGCTGGTGGTGATGCTGGTGGTGGTGCTCACGCTGCTCAACCTGCGCACGGCCATCATCACGCTCATCACCATGCCGCTGTCGGTGCTCTTCGGGCTGGCCTGCTTCCCTCTCCTGGGGCTGGGCATCAACATCATGACGCTGGGCGGTCTGGCCGTGGCGGTGGGCGATGTGGTGGACAACGCCATCATCTTTGTGGAGGTGGCCTGGCGCAACCTGAGCCGCAACGCCGCGCTGCCGCCCGAGCAGCAGCGCAGCCGCATTGCCGTGCTCACGGAGGCCAAGGGCGAAATTGTCAGCTCCATCAGCTTCTCCTCGGCCATCATCCTGCTGCTCTTCGCGCCCGTCCTCTTCCTCAGCGGGCTGGAGGGGCAGTTCTACCGCCCGCTGGGCATCTCCTTCATGCTGGCGCTGGCGGCATCGCTGCTCGTGGCGCTCACGCTGGTGCCCGCGCTCTGCTACATCGGCTTCAAGGTCTCGCCCCGCCGCCGGGGCGACTCGGTGACGGCGCGCGCCATCTGCCGCTTCTACGAGCCGGTGCTGCGCTTCTGCATGCGCTGCCCCAAGACGATTTTCGTCAGCCTGCTGAGCCTGACGGCGGGGGCGCTGTGGCTGGCTTCGACCTACGGCACGAGCTTCCTGCCGCCCTTCAACGAGGACTGCTACACGGTCTTTGTCAACATGGTGCCGGGCACCTCGCTGCAGGAGACGGAGCGCGTCTCGCAGCAGGCGATGGAGCGCATCGGAGCCATCGAGGGCGTGCTCAGCGTGGCGCAGCGCACCGGGCGCGCGGAGAACGACCAGCACGCCGAGCCCGTCAGCGCTTCGGAGCTGCTGGTGCGCGTCGATCTGCGCCAAGACCAGCGCCGCATCCGCGAGGAGATGAACGCCGTCATCCGCGGCATCCCCGGGGTGAGCAGCATGGTGGGCTACCCGCTGGCGCACCGCATCAGCTCCGCGCTCTCGGGCTCCAACTCCGAGATTGCCATCAACATCTACGGCGATGAGCTGCCGCAGCTGCGCGCCGCTGCCAAGAAGGCGGCGGGCATTCTCGCCGCGCTGCCCGAGGTGGCGGACGCGCGCGCCAACCGCGAGGTGATGGTCGACACCATCTGCATCGACTACAACCGCGAGGTGCTCGCCGCGTACGGACTCACGATGGCGCAGGCCGCCGAGCAGGTGTCCGCCGCCCTGCGCGGGCTGCAGATGGGCGAGGTCATCCGCAATCTCGACCACTGGAACATTGTGCTGCGGCTCGCGCCGGAGCTGCGCACGAGCGAGGACGATGTGCGCAACCTGCAACTGGTGGCACCGGGGGGCAGAACCGTGCGCCTGAGCGATGTGGCGCAGGTCTACCGCGACGAGGTGACGAACCTCATCCTGCGCGACAACACGCGGCGCAAGGCGATGATTTCCTGCAACCCCTCGCCGGACTCCAACCTCGGGGATCTGGCGGCAGCCTGCCGCGAGCATCTCGACCCCGCGATGAACGCGATGGGCTGCACGGTGGACTACACGGGCACCATCAAGAGCCGCGAGGCCGCCGAGAAGCGCCTCGGGCTGCTCAGCCTCGTGGTCTGTGTGCTGGTGGTGCTGCTGCTGGCGAGCTCGCTGGGCAGCGTGCGCCGTGCGCTGCTGACGCTGCTGAACATTCCGCTGTGCCTG
Organism: Akkermansia sp.; assembly: GCA_051884335.1. Classification (GTDB taxonomy): domain Bacteria; phylum Verrucomicrobiota; class Verrucomicrobiia; order Verrucomicrobiales; family Akkermansiaceae; genus Akkermansia. Next base: position 1,710 of record JBJEVL010000175.1, read on the forward strand.
GTGGGCGGCATCATCGCCGTGTTCCTCAGCTCGGGGGACACGCTGCACTCGCTGGGCACGGGGCACTACATCCCGCCCATCCTCTCGGTGAGCTCCATCGTCGGCTTTGTGACCGTCATCGGCTACGCCATCCGCTCCGGGCTCATCCTGCTCAACCGCTACCGCGCCTTGGAGCAGCAGGGGATGAGCAGCGAGGAGGCCATCCGCAGCGGTTCGCTGGAGCGCGTCATCCCCATCATGATGACGTCGCTGACGACGATTTTGGGGCTGCTCCCCCTCATCTGGGCGCGCGAACAGCCCGGCGGCGAGCTGCTGGCGCCGCTGGCCATCGTGCAGTTCGGCGGGCTGGTGAGCGCCACGGTGCTCAACCTGCTGGTCATCCCCGCCTCCTGCACGCTCTTCGCCCGCTGGCTCAGGCCGGCGGAGGGCGATTGAGTGTTTGCCTTGACTATCTTCCGCCCCGGGGCGTATGCTGACGGACAGCAGCCCCCCGGGGCAGGGAAAAAGCTTCCTCCCCGGTCTTGTGTTTGGTATTCAGCCGGGGAGGGAAGAACCGAGCCCGCGGGAGATGCCGCTCCCGCGGGCTCCTTTCTGCTCCGATTTGTGCGCGCTGACG
>JBJEVL010000176.1:0-2308 GCA_051884335.1 Akkermansia sp.
CCGCGAGTTCCCGGAGAGCGACTCGGCGGCGGTCGCTTGGCAGCGTGCGGCGCAGGCCTGCGCCAAAAACGCGCGCCAGGACAAGGGCGCGCGCGACAAGATGGTGGCGTACTACGAGGGTTTGATTAAATATTACGAGGCGGCGGTGAAACGCGGTGTCACGCCCAAACCCGCCGCCATTGCGGAGGCGCACTACAACATTGCCTGCGCGTTGTACGACACCGACCCGGCGGCGGCGGTGCCGCACTTCCGCGAGGCGCGTGCGCAGGGCGATCGCTATGTGTCGCTGGTGGATGTGCGCTTGGTGCACTGCTTCTTCAAGATGGAGGATGCCGAGGGTCTGCGCCGCGCCTTGCAGACGCTGGAAAAGACCAACCAAGGCTCCTACAACGGTCTGCCGCCGGCCATTTTGCGCTGGTGCGGCTGGATGTGCTACAAGAGCGGCAACTATGCCGAGGCCGACAAGTTCCTGAGCGATGCTTTGGCTCGCGAGCCGCGCGAAACCTACACGGCTGCGGACGGCTCGCAGCAGGAGCGCCCCAAGGCGGAGCCGATTGTGTGGAAAACGCTGGCACGGGCGCGGCTGGAGCTGCAGCGCTATGCCGAGGGCTTGCAGGCGGCGGAGTTTTATGTGGGGATGGAGAATCAGGCCTATCGCAAGGCTGAGGGCATGAGCGACCAGGCGCAGCTGCTCATCGGGCTGAACCGCGGTGCCGAAGCGCGGGCGATTTGCGAAAAGGCGATCGCGATGGGTATCGACGGCCCGATTAAGAGCGCGCTCTTCATCACGCTGGGCGATGCCTGCTACGCCGACAAGCAATACAGCGAGGCAGCCAAGTACTACGGGCGCACGGCCAACGTGGTCAGCGATCGGGAGCTCAAGCCGACCGCGCTGTACAAAATCGCGGCGGCGCTGCGCCGCTGCGGCAAGGCAGGCGAGGCCGAGCAGTATGAGAACAGTCTGCACAGCGAGTTCCCCGATTGGAAACCCGCGCCTGCCGTCGAGGCCCTGTTGAGTCGCCCCTGAGTCCGCTGCCTCATGTTTTATTCCGCCAACAGCAACCGCCGCAAGCGCTGGTACCGCTTCCTGTGCATCGGTCGCGGCAAACTGGTGGCGCTGGGCGTGGCGGTGGTGGGCATTGTGGTCGTTTTTTTGGTCGGACTGGTGTTCTACACCGTGCGCGCCATGCAGTATGACATGGATGCGGTGGTGAGCGAGCCGGGCGGCAGCATGCTCTTCGATGCCGAGCGCCGCCCCATCGCGCTGCTTTCCGGTACCCTGCATCGTCCGCTGACGCGCGAGGAGCTCCCGCAGGATTTGGTGAACGCCTTTGTTGCCCGCGAGGATGAGAATTTTTTCACGCACAACGGGGTGGTGCTTTCGGGGGTGCTCCGCTCCCTGTTCCGCAACGTGAGTTCGCTGAGTTACAAGCAGGGGGCATCGACCATCACCATGCAGCTCACCCGCCATGTGTATGAGCTGCGCGCCAAGACCTTGGATCGCAAGCTGTTGGAGGCGATGCTGGCGCAGCGCATCGAGCACCGCTACGACAAGTACACGATTCTGCTGCAATACCTCAGCCGCATCTATTTCGGGCAGAGCTGCAACGGTATTCGCGCCGCGGCACGCTGCTACTTCGACAAGGAGGTTTCGCAGTTGGATCTCGGGGAAAGCGCGACACTGGCGGGGCTGGTGCGCGGGCCGTCGATTTACAACCCGAGGCGCAGCATGAAGGCCGCTGTTCAGGTGCGCAACGAGACCTTGGAGCGCATGGAGGAGTGCGGGTTCATCACGCCCGAACAGTGCGAGGAGGCCAAGGCGCGGGAAATCGTGCTGCGCAGCCCCTCGGGCGATGAGGTCGGCGGGGTCTCCTATGCGGCGCTGTGGGCTCAGGATGAGCTGGAAGAGATAGCCGAGCGCTTGGGAGAGAAGGCGGTGGGCGTCGTCAATATCGTCACGACCCTGAACTTACCCGTGCAGCAGATGCTGGAGCAGGCCGCCGAGCGTGCCCTGAGCGCGGTTGAGCAGCCCACCCTGTATCCGGAGGAGTGGAATGCCCTGTATGATGGCGCGGAGGCGGCGACCGAGGCGCGCAAGTCCTTCATGCGTCTGCGCCGCCCTGCCGGCATGAAGGTGCGCGGCGAGGCCAATGATTTGGCAGGGCTTTTGCAGGCCTGTGTGGTGGTGGTCGATACCCGCCGCCACCGCGTGGGGCAGGTGTTGGCTCTGGTGTCGGGGCGCAGCGCGACGGATGGCCGCAACCGCTGGCTTGAGTGCAGCCGTCCCGGGCGCAATGCGGCGCCGCTT
>JBJEVL010000177.1:0-2307 GCA_051884335.1 Akkermansia sp.
GCGCAGGCAATGGCCAGATTCAGGTAGCGCGAACGCTCGCGCGGCGGGCACACCCTCCCCACCTCGTAGAACATCCTGAGCGAGTATCCCATATTTTCAGGACGCCCCTCCTGCAACATGAACCAGCGCAGCAATTCATGCAGCGGGCGGCTCTTGTCGCGCCGCAGCCACTCGCAAAAAGCACGGCCGCTCTGCGCGTCCTCCGGACTCCCCGAGGCCAATTCGGCCAAGACCGCCTCGTCCACCGTGTCCGCGACGAGGCACCAATCCACCGCACTCACCAAGCTGGTGCTGCTGCGGAAACCCTGGTAGTTGAACTGGTCGCCGTTGACCAGCTCGCGCGCCGCCGCGGCGATATGTCCCTTGAACGCTGCGGCAAAATCCTTGAAATCGTGTTCCTTGAGCATGCGATCCAACATCGCCTCGTAGGCATCCGTGGCAGCCTTGTCCAGCGATGCCGTGCCCACCAGAACCAGCGGTCCGGCATAAGGTCCCTTGGTCACTTCGGGAGTCGGCTCCGGCTCGGGCTCCTCCTCCTCCTCCGCAGTCTCCTCCTCCGGGGTAGGCTCCTGCTCTGCCGCTTCGCGCTTGGCGCGTTCCTCCGCCTCGCGGCGCGCGCGCTCCTCGGCCTCCAGGCGCTCGCGCTCAGCCCGCTCCGCCGCCTCGCGCCGGACGCGTTCCTCGGCCTCCGCCCGTTCGCGCGCAGCCTGTTCGGCAGCCGCGCGCTCCGCCTCCTCACGCGCCCGCTGCTCGGCGGCACGGCGCTTGGCCTCCGCCCGCAGGCGCGCCTGCTCGGCTGCGGCCTGCTGCTGCATATCGTAATAGTAGTAGCCACCCCCGGCCAGCACCGCCAACAGAACAATCCCCGCCACCCACATCGCACGCGCGGGAGAGGAGCGGGCGGCTTTTCTGCGCTTCGTGTCGGAGGGAGCTATGCGTTTTGCAGACATGCGCTTATTTTACACAACATCAGCCGAAGTGTAAAGCATGCGTTTCCGTTTTTTCCCCCGCCGCAAAGGCTGATACCTCCGCCGGACGGCACCGCCCCTCCGAGACGCTCACCCGCCGGGTGTCGCGATTTACACTTGCGGCACCTGCTCGGATTTGCTACCGTATCGGGAGCGTCCCGATCCAAATCATGTCTCTTACCCCACACCTGATTCTTCCGCTGCTCGTCTCCGGGTTGGCATGCGCTGCTGTAAGCGAACGCGAATGCTTCGACTTCGGCTGGCAATTCCGCTATTTCGGCTCGGGCAATCCCGCTGCCGTCGGCTCGCCCGCCACCAGCGACAGCGCTCAGGGAGGACACGAGGCATCCTGCGCCATCGATGGCAGACTCGACACGCGCTGGTGCGCCACCAGCTCCAAGGAGGGGCATTGGTTCAAACTGGTGCCGGGGGTCGACCGCCCCGTCCGGGAGCTGCGCATCGACTGGGAAAAAGCCAATAACATGCGCGTGCGCTGCGAATACATCGCGGACGGCAAGGCCGAGAGCACGGAATTCAACGTGGATGGGCAGAGCTCCTCGCTTCTCCCCCTCGGCGGACGCCGCATCAGCGAGCTGAGACTCACCCTCTACGGTACAGACCAGCACCATTGGGCCGGAGCGCGCGAAATCACCCTCATCGACACGGACGGCAAGCCCATCATCCCGCGGCACAGCGCGGATCCCTACCGCCCGGCAAGCCCGGACTACAGCGCGCAGGAGGATGCCGAGCTGACCCGCGCGCTCAAGCTCAGCGGATTCGCAGCACGGGGCTTCCGCGAGGTGCAGCTGCCGCACGACTGGGCGGTCGAAAGCCCCTTTCTGGCCGCAGAACCCAACGAAACCGGCAAACTGCCGTGGAACGGCTGGGGATGGTACCGCAAGCAGTTCACGATTTCCGCCGATTTTAACCCCGAGACCGAGCGCCGCTATCTCGACTTCGACGGCGTGATGTCCAACCCGAAAATCTACATCAACGGCAGGTTGGCGGGCGAATGGGCCTACGGCTACAACTCCTTTCGGGTCGACATCACCCCCTACCTGCAACCGGGAGAAAATCTCGTCGCGGTCATGGCGAGCAATCTCCCCCTCTCGACCCGCTGGTACCCCGGAGCCGGCATCTACCGCCATGTCTGGTTGGTGAAGAAGCCCACCGCCCACATCGCGCAGTGGGGCGTGCGCGTCACCACCCCCGAGGTCAGCGAAGAGCGCGCACGCATCTGCGTGGAAACCACGCTGGAGAACACGGGCAAGACCCCCGCCGAGCTGCAGGTGTGCAACAGCGTCGGGAGCGTGAGCGCCGAGCCCGTTCGCCTGCAGCT
>JBJEVL010000178.1:0-2304 GCA_051884335.1 Akkermansia sp.
CTTTGCAGATAAAAATCTGCCTTTGTGCTTGACTCGGGGGTGTTTTCATGCTAATCTCCGCTCCCGCCGCGTGGTGCTGATGCCCGCGAGCGGAAACAACCGAAACATACAGACATTTTATTATGGTAGCAATCCGTCTCAATCGCCAGGGTTCTAAGGACCGTCCTTTCTACAAGATTGTTGTTGTTGACAGCCGCGCGCGCCGCGATGGCGATTTCATCGAGCAGCTCGGCACTTACAACCCGATGGCCGAGGGTGAGAACTTCACCCTGGATCTCGACAAGGCCGAGAAGTGGATTTCCTGCGGAGCCAAGCCTTCCGAGACTGTGGCTTCCATGATCAAGAAGCTCCGCGCCGCCAAGGCCTGATTTGTTCGGCTCCCTCCACGGGTGAGCTGAGCATCTCCACTCCCTTTCTTGGTTGTTTCCGATGCGCCCCGCTGTTTCCGACAGCGGGGCGCATCGGCTTCTGCCGGCGGGGGATGGGCTTCTCCCCGTGTGCAAAAAAGCCGGCCGCATCCCCCGGGAGGAGGCGCATCGGCTTCTGCCGGCGGGGGATGGGGCTTCTCTCCGTGTGCAAAAAAGCCGGCCGCATCCCCCGGGAGGAGGCGCGGCCGGGCTGTTTATGGGGGTGAAAGGTGGGAATTACAGGTCGGGGCTCAGCACGATGTAGTCCTCAGCCGTGGCGCGACCTTTCTTCGTTTCGGGGAAGATGGAGGCGTCGGGCTTCAGGCGACCCTTTTCATCGTCGTTGTCATCCTCGTCGAGGCTCTTCTCCAAGTCCTTGACGGAGCCATCGGCGGAGAGCATGAAGACATGACCGCGGAAGGAGGAGATATCAAACTCGACCGAGCCGCCGGGGTAGGGGGTATTGGAGGGGTAGATGCCGCAGAAAGCCAGCGGGACGTTGGACTTGTTGCCGGGGATGGCCTTCTTGCCGCCGTCATCATCGGTTTTGCTGCTCATGACATAGGCCATGGCGTTTTCACCCTTGGCGAGCGCTGCGCCGTTGGCGAGCTTCTCATCACCCTCGGCAGCCATGGTCTTGCCTGCGCAGGAAATCTGGGCAAAGAAGGGTTTTTCGCTGCTGTTGCCCTTGGAGTAGAACACCTGACGGTAGTATTCGTTGGAGGTGTTGCCCGTCAGAGAGCCGAAGTTGAGGTCGGGGTTGCTGTCCTGAAGAGCGGCGGCGGTGCTGTCGCAGGGGTAGGAGCCGTAGTCGGTCTTGAACTGGCGCAGAATGGTGCCGAGCGATTGCAGGTTGCTCTGAGCCTTCTGGCGCTGGCCGTCGTTCATGTGATCGAGGATGGGACCATAGCCGATGGAGGCAAGAGCCGCCAAAATGGCGATAACGACCATCAGCTCAATGAGGGTGAAACCACCCTTGGCGTTTTTGCGGAGTGCAGATACTTTCATGGCGTAAGAACTCTGTTGACTCTTTTGATATAGCACGCGGGCGGGGCGCTGGCAAGCAGCAAATGCCGTTGCCGGGCAAAAATTATCCGAGATAGGCGCGAATATCCGCCTCGTAGAGCTCCGGCTCAAGGAGGAAGGAGTCGTGCCCCTTGATGCTGCGGATGCATTTGTAGCCCGCCTGCACACCGTTTTTGAGCAGTCGGCGGTAGAAGCGCGAGATGGCGGGCGGGGTGAAGCAGCAGTCCGTGCTGATGGAGAAGAGCATGAAGGGGATGCGGTGCTCGGCGTAGATGCGGAAGGCGGCGTCGATGTCGGCGGTGTGGCTGCAGGCGGCCAGGTCGAACCAGGCCCACATGTTCATGATGCGGATGTAGGCGTTGGCATCGAATCGCTTGGAGAACTTGACGCCTTGGTGCAGCATGTAGCTCTCGATGTTGTGCGAGGGGTTGTACCAGCTGAGCATGCCCTGACGGTCGCAGATGCCTTTGCGGGCGCGTTTTTCCAGCCCCTTTTGGTAGACGAAGAGTTTGTGGCAGATGATGCGCGCGAGCGCCACCCCCTTGGCCGGTTGTTCACTGAGCGCGTAGCGACCGGCTTTGTAGGCGGGGTCGAGCTCGATGGCGAGGATTTGCTCAAAAACGGAGAGCTTGTGGTCGATGGGGGTCTCGCAGCTGGAGCCGATGATGATGACGCTGCGCACGCGCTGCGGGTAGAGGGCGGTGAGTACCAGCGCCAGCTGACCGCCCAAGCTGGGGCCGACGATGGCAAAGCGATCGATACCGAAGTGGTTGAGCACGCAGATTTGCGCGCGTGCCTGGTCGTTGGCATTGACCAGCGGAAAACGGCTGCCCCAGGGTTGCCCGTCCGGAGCCGTGCTGGCGGGGCCGCT
>JBJEVL010000179.1:0-9854 GCA_051884335.1 Akkermansia sp.
AGGGCGGCAACATCTTTGCCGATGCCTCGGTGGAGCTGCGCGCGGACTACACGAACGTGAATGCTGCGCTCGGCTACAGAATCAACTTCTGATGCTAACAGCAGAAGAGATGGACAACGGGGCGGGGCCGCAACAGCGACCCCGCCCCAATCTTTGCCGAACCCTGCGCCGCGCGCAACACAGCGCAGGACCTACCCCCAAAAGCGGCAGAGGCGCAACCTCCGCAGCGACCGAGCACCCCGGCAGCGCGGGACACAGCGCTCGACCTACCCCAAAACCGGCAGAGGCGCGACCTCCGCAGCGACCGAGCACCCCGGCAGCGCGGGACACAGCGCTCGACCTACCCCAAAAAGCGGCAGAGGCGCAGTCTGCACAACCCTGCCCAAGCACCCCCGGCAGCGCGGGACACAGCGCTCGACCTACCTAAAAAGGCTGAGCACGGCTTCTGCGGCCTTGGCGGCGGCGCCGCCGTGCCCCAGCAGCGAGATACTCTCGCGCATGTCGGCCAGCACCTGCGCCCTCGGTTCGGGGGTCGTGAGACGCTCCAGCTCGGCAATACACTTATCAACGCAGAAATCACCCTGCAACAGCTCGGTCGTAATGCCACGGTTGATGAGGATATTGACCATGCCCAACCACTGGATTTTGACCAACCGCCGCCCGATGGCGAACGTGAGCGGGTTGACACGGTAGACCAGCCCGAAAGGCAGCTCATGCAGCGCACTCTCCAACGTAGCGGTGCCGCTGGTGACCAGAGCGGCCTCCGCCTCATCCATCAGGTCGTGGTAGAGCCCGGGAGTGATATTGACCTCCTCGGGGGCCAGCCCGGCGGCAGCGGCCATGCGCTGCATGGTAGCAACGAGGCGCGCATTGCTGCCGCTGGTCTTGAAACGCCACTCGGGATGGCGGCTGCGGCAGGCCTTGACCAGCTCGCAGAAAATGGGGAAGTGGCGCTCGACCTCGCGGCGACGGCTGCCGGGGAAGAGACCGATGAGGTTTTGCTGCCGCACACCCTCGCGCCGCTTGGCAAGAATATCGTCCACCAGCGGGTGCCCCACGAACTCCGTGCGCAGCCCCGCCGCCTCGAACAGCGGCTTCTCAAAAGGGAACGTGCAGAGCATGAGGTCGAGCACGGCGGCGAGCTTGGGGATACGCCCCTGGTGCCAGGCCCAGACCATCGGAGCGATGAAGTAAGCGATTTTCACCCCGGGCGCGCGGCGGCGCACACGCTCAGCAAGCCGCTGGTTGAAGCCGGGGTAGTCGATGAGAATGAGCCCGTCGGGCTGCTCCGCCACGATGCGCTCGGTCATCTCGCGCAGGCGCTTGGCGAAAAAGCCGATGTGCCGCAGCACATCCACCAAGCCGACCACGCCGGCCTTCTCGGCCCAATCCTCCACCGCCGGAGCGAGCGCGTGCATAGCGCTGCCGCCCAGCCCCTCGATTTCGATGCCCGGGCAGCGCGCCTGCAACTCACGAATGAGCAGTGCCCCCTGCTTATCCCCACTCTTCTCGCCGGCAACGACAAACAGTTTCATGCTCCCACTCTACCACAGCTCCCCCCCCGCGCGAAAGCCTTTTTTTCGTCCCGCGCCGGGATGCGCCCGCAGATGTTCACACGGCGCGGTACGCCTGATCTGCGTGCTTCAGCTCCGCATGCCTCCGGCGCAAATGCCCCAATCGACAGAGAATCTGCACCGCCCGGCTCCGCAAATACTCAGGCGAACGATTGAGAATCTCGGCTAATTCGACAAGGCGCATCCAATCCTCGCGGCAAAGTTCCAGCACCAGCTCCTCCAACTCCTCCGGAGAATGACGCTTCTTGCACCGATATGCAGCCAATAACACCTCGGCTCGTGCAGAAAACTGCCGCCCCGGGAACATAGCACCCAATGCCCCGTTATTGGGGATGCCCGCCCCGCTATCGGGGATGCTCATCGCCCCGCTATTGGGGATGCTCGCCCCGTTATTGGGGATGCTCGCCCCGCTATTGGGGATGCTCGCCCCGTTATTGGGGATGCTCATCGCCCCGCTATTGGGGATGCCCGATCCATGATCAGTGAAAGCTCCCCCCTCAGCCAATGAATATCGCGTCGCACGACCATGCCCCGTCGAGCGAATGTAGCTATTGCGATTCAGATACCCCAGCGTTCTCGATATATCCGCCGGATGAACGCCCGGAAGGAGCTCCCTCAAATCCGCATGAGAACTGATTTTTTGCTGATCGACCAACAACAGAATGATTCTCTGCACCACATCTAACATCTTGTACCTGTTGACACCCACCTTGCTACGCAGCTGCAACTCGTCCTCGCGACGAATGAGACTGACAAAAGGCAATGACCATGTGACCCGTGCCGGACTAATCTCCTCCGTCACCTTCGGCATGCAAAGTGCCTGCTCTGCCCAAAAGCGCAAAATCGTCGCTACCCCACTACCGGATCTTTCCACCATACCGATCCGCTGAAACATAAGCTGCAGAGAGGGATTGCGGCACTCACTCAATCCCCCTGCGAACAAGCGTTCGCGAGGAATTAACAAGGTACCGGGATTAGAAAAAATCAAACCCGAGGGGTATCGAGAAATGTTGACTCCGCCCAATCCATCATAATCTGCATGTACAATGGCATTGGCCAGAGCTTCACGCACGGCAGGATAGGCTCCGCTTTCTCCGCTCGCTGACAAATCCTCGTTCAGCGCAAACGGATGAGTCAACACGGACTTGATTCTGGGCAAAACCCTAAAGAAAAACTGGTAAAGATTCCCCTCCCAAGTACCATCAGGTGTAATGCGGTGCGACCAACGTGCTCCGGCCTCCAAATCGGCATCTTCACCGTATTCGTAGTAATTGATATTGTAGCGGGGAAAGTAACGGCGTATGGCCTGATCCCGTCCGAACATCAGCAATCCGGCAAGAGTCAGTCCCGCCTCCCCATCAGCACTCTCCCCCCTGTATGCCCCCAAGGCCTCCAACAACGCAATGTCATCGTAGGCAACCCACGGATGCCCCGCATCACATTGTTGCATCCGTATGCGATAGGAGCGCCATGTTTCCGCATCAACAGCCTCCGCTGTGCAGCCGGAAATCACTCGTTCCAGACGCGAAACCGTTGATTTATCGCGAAGCATCTGCTCCAACTGATCAGCAGAACACTTAGCATCCTGCTCGTTTAATCTATAAAACGACTTACCCGGATTTCCGTCAAGATAAACAGGCTTTTGAAAGATTTGCGCTTTAGGCACACGAATCAGGATGACTGACTTGCCACGCAACTGCGCTACCTCAATCATCCCGGGCTCAGAGGAGAGATTGATACTCAGCTTCTGCGGATTCGTCAGTTGAGCGTGAAGCGCTTTCAGCTGCGCGTTGATATTGGATACGCCGACAACACGACCGTTGTCCTCCACCCCCAGCACGATGATACCGCCATCCGTGTTAGCAAAGGCGCTGTAGCTTGACCACAAATCCGAACTAAGCTTCTCGCGGGATGCCTTGAACTCCAAATGCAGCCCCTCACGCCAACCTTCAGAAGAGGCGATCAGCTCCTTTACCTCCTCCGTTAATGAACACATACACATAAATCCCCGCAAATTGTAACTCGCCCCCTTCCCGTTAGCAAGCGCAAAGAATACACCACACACACACGCGCGGGCGCGACGCCACATTAGGCTTGCAATCCGCAGAGCTTTGGTGTACCCTGCGTTACCGCCCTCGGCGGTTCGCACAACCGTTAACACGCACACTCATGGAAACCGCACGCATTGAACGCGCCCTGATCTCCGTCTCGGACAAGACGGGCTTGGATAAGTTTGCCAAGGGGCTTGTGGCTTTGAATGTTCAGCTCATCTCCACGGGGGGCACCTGCCGTTACCTCCGCGAGCTGGGTCTTCCCGTCACCGAGATTTCCGACTACACGGGCGCGCCCGAGCTCTTCGACGGGCGTGTCAAGACGCTGCACCCCAAGGTGCACGGGGGGCTGCTCCAGCGCCGCGACTGCGAGGAACACCGCCAACAGGCCGCCGCCAACAACATCCCCACCATCGATTTGGTCTGCGTCAACCTCTACCCCTTTGAGGAGACGGTGGCCAAGGAGGGCGTCACCCTGGCGGAGGCCATCGAGAAAATCGACATCGGCGGCCCGAGCATGCTGCGCTCCGCCGCCAAGAACTACGCTTCCGTCACCGTGGTGTCCGACCCGGCGGACTACGACACCGTGCTGGAGGAGATGGGCAGCCACAACGGCAACACGACCCTCAAGACCCGCGAGAAGCTGGCGGTGAAGGTGTTTATGCGCACCTCGTCCTACGACACGGCTATCTCCAACTACCTGGGGCACCGCGCCGAGGGCAGCACCAAGAACAACTTTACGCTTTCCCTGCCTTTGGCGCAGGCGCTGCGCTACGGCGACAACCCCCACCAGCCCAGCATGCTCTACGGCAACTTCGATGCCATCTTCACGCAGCTGCAGGGCAAGGAGCTTTCCTACACCAACGTGCTCGATCTCGATGCGGCGGCCTCGCTCATCATGAACTTCCGCCGCCCGACCGTGGGCATCCTGAAGCACACGAACCCCTGCGGCGTGGGGCAGGATGACGAGGATTTGGTCGAGGCGTGGAAGCGCGCCTTCCAGACGGACACGCAGGCGCCCTTCGGCGGCGTCATCGTCATGAATCGCCCGATGACGGAGGCGCTGGCGCGCATCGTGGGCGCCATCTTCACCGATGTCATCATCGCCCCCGACTACGAGCCCGAGGCGCGCGCCATCCTGCAGAAGAAGAAGAACTGCCGCATCATGCGCCTCGACATGGAGGCTTGGAAAAAGTTCTGCAAGCAGCCGATGATTCGCACCGCCCCCGGCGGTATCATGACCATGAAGCGCGATGACGAAGTCATGGGGCTGGAGAATCTCAAGAGCAAGGTCGTTACCAAGCGCGTCCCCACCGACGAGGAGCTGGAGGCCATGCGCTTTGCCTGGCGCGTCTGCAAGCAGGTGCACTCCAACGCCATTGTCTTTACGGACAAGAACGGCACGCTGGGCATCGGCGCGGGCCAGATGAGCCGCGTGGACTCGGCCAAGATTGCCGTGTGGAAGGCGGGGCAGGCGGGGCTGAGCCTCAAGGGCAGCGTCATCGCCTCGGACGGTCTCTTCCCCTTTGCCGACGGGCTGCAAACCGCTATCGACGCGGGTGCGACCGCCTGCATCCAGCCCGGCGGCTCCATCCGCGATGAGGAGGTGATTGCCGCGGCCGATGCCGCCGGTATCGCCATGGTGTTCACGGGTGCGCGCCATTTCCTGCACTGAACCGCGACCGAGGGGGAACCCCCGCCGGGGGATTCCCCTTTCGGTTTGACAAAAATCCTACTATGCTACTCGGAGTTAATATTGATCATGTGGCGACCCTGCGTCAGGCGCGCTACGCCGCCATGCCCGATGCGCCGCAGGCAGAGCCGAGCCCCTTGGCGGCGGCGCGCGCTGCGCTGGAGGGCGGGGCCGATTCCATCACGCTGCATGTGCGCGAGGATCGCCGCCACATGCAGGATGCGGATGCGCGCGCCGTGCGCCGCGAGATTCCCCTGCCGCTCAATCTGGAGATGGGTGCCACGCCCGCCATGCTGGACTTCGCGCTTTCCCTGCGCCCGGACTACATTTGTCTGGTGCCCGAGCGGCGGCAGGAAATCACCACCGAGGGCGGACTGGACGCCGCCGGGCGCGCCGACGAGCTGCGCCCCATGATTGCTGCTTTGCAGGCCAACGGCAGCCGCGTGAGTCTTTTCATCGACCCCGAGGAGGCGCAGGTGGAGGCTGCCCGCGCACTCGGTGCTCCCATGATTGAGCTCCACACGGGGCGCTTTGCCAACAGCACGGGTGCCGAGCGCGCCGCTGAGACCCGCCGTCTGGCGGTCGCCGCCGAGCGCGGGCATGCCCTGGGGCTCGAGGTGCACGCGGGGCACGGCATTCAGCTGGGCAACCTGCGCGAGCTCAGCGCCGTGCCCTACCTGAGCGAGCTGAACATCGGCCACACGCTCATCGCGCGTGCCGTGTTTATCGGCCTTGCAGCGGCGGTGCGGGAGATGAAGGAGGCCATCGCGCGCCTGACTTGGTAGCTTCCGGTGTGTGAAACGTACTTTTTCGGGTGCTCAGCGTGTTTTTCCCTTGAATCATGTGCTCTGCGTGCTAACATAGAGACCTATGAACAAGACCCAGCTCGTCGACATCGTTCAGACCAAACTCCCTGCTACGGCTACCAAGAAGCTTGCCGAGGATGCCCTCAACGCCGTGCTTGATGCCATCCGCGAGGCTGTCAAGACGGACAAAGTCCAGCTTGTCGGTTTCGGCACCTTCGAGATGAAGACCCGCGCCGCCCGCACGGGCCGCAACCCGCAGACGGGAGAAGCCATGAAGATTGCGGCTTCGGCAACGCTGGCTTTCAGACCCTCTTCCACCTTCAAGACGGTCATCAAGCCTGCCAAGAGGACATGCGCCAAGCGCAGCTGCAAGAAGAAGTAAGTCTCCGTCAGAACAAGGACGTCGACCCGACTCGTACGCTGTTCCGATTTCCTCAGGCCGCCGCTCCCGCACCGGGGGTGGGCGGCTTTTTGCTGCCCCGGCACGTCTTTCGCTCACCGGGCGCGAGCGGCTTTTTGCTGCCCCGGCATGCTTTTCGCTCGCCCCCGGGGCGCCTGAGCACAGCTTGAGCTTTACATCGCGGGGCGAATATGCTAAAAACTCCCCGTTATGGATTTAGAAAGACGCGAAATCAGCGCGGAGACCATTACCCCTTTGTTTGAGGCCGCTTTCGGGCAGCGTCCTGCGGTGATTGCCGCCGCCCCCGGACGCGTGAACCTCATCGGTGAACACACCGACTACAACGAGGGTTTTGTGCTGCCGATGGCTCTCAACAACATCAACGTGGTGGCCGCTGCCCCTTCGCCCACGGGCAAGCACCGCTGGATCGGCGGTCCCGGCGAGGAGATGATTGAGCTGGAGCCGGCAGAGACGGCACAGCCCGGTGAACCCTTCTGGAGCAACTATGTGCGCGGTGTCATCACGATGCTGGAGCGCCGCGGCATCAAGGTGCCGGCGGTGGATCTGTTCATCGACTCCAACGTGCCGCGCGGCGGCGGTCTGTCCTCCTCGGCGGCGTTTGAGGTGTCGGCCTGCACGGCTTTGGCCGCCCTCTGCGGCGCGGATGTTTCCCCGACCGACCGTGCCCTCATCGGCCAGGCGACGGAACACGAGTTCGTCAACGTGCCCTGCGGTATCATGGATCAGTTCATCTCCGCCAACGGTCGCCGCGACCACGCGCTGATGCTCGACTGCAAGGATCTTTCCTACAAGCTCATCCCCATGAGCGATCCCGCCGTGAGCGTGCTGGTCATCGACAGCGCCGTGAAGCACAGTCTGGCCGACGGCGGCTATGCCGCCCGCCGCAAGAACTGCGAGGATGCCTGCGCCATCCTCGGCGTGCACTCTTTGCGCGAGGCGACTCTTGAGCAGCTGGAGGCCAAGAAGGCTGAGCTGGGCGACCTCTGCTACCGCCGCGCCCGCCACGTCATCGGCGAGAATCTGCGCGTGGCCGCCTTTGCCGAGGCCGTGCAGAAGGGCGATTGGAACGCTGCGGGTGTGGCCATGCGCGGCTCGCACGCCTCGCTGCGCGATGATTTCGAGGTCTCCTGCGCCGAGGTCGACACCCTCGTGAGCCTGGCGGACACCATTCCCGCCGCGGCCTCTGTCTACGGCGCGCGCATGACGGGCGGCGGCTTCGGCGGCTGCATCGTGGCGCTGGTCAAGAGCGACGATGTGCAGACCGTGGCCGAGCAGATGATTGACGGCTACCGCAACGCGCTGGGCATCGAGACCGCCTACCTCATCACCCGCCCGGGCGAGGGTGCCCGCGTGCTGTATCGGGCCTGATCTTCCCCCTCTCATCTCAACCATACGATTACTTATGAAGCAACTCATCTACGGCTTGGGCGCTCTCGCCCTCACCGCCGGCACTGCCTGTGCGCAGGATGCCGCCGCACCCGCTGCTGCCACCCCTGCGCTGGAGCTGTGGGAAATGGTCGTGTTCTGCCTGGTGGTCATCGGCGTCATCGGCTTGGGCATTTGGAAATCCGGCGATCCCACGGAAAGTGAGGAGGAGAAGAAGGAAAAGGGCGCGGCGGACTACTTCCTCGCCGGGCGCGGGCTGAGCTGGTGGCTCGTGGGCTTCTCCCTGCTGGCGGCTAACATCTCCACGGAGCAGTTCGTGGGCATGAGCGGGCAGGCCGCCGACTGGCTGGGGCTCGCCATCGCGGGCTATGAATGGCTCGCCGCCATTGTGCTGGTCATCGTGGCCTTCACCTTCCTGCCCATGCTGCTCAAGCGCGGCGTGTTCACCATCCCGCAGTTCCTGGAGGAGCGCTACAACGGTGTGTCGCGCGTGACCATGGCGCTGGTGAACCTCATCATCCTCGTGGGCGTGCCCACCGCCACGGTGATTTACGCCGGCGCCAATGTGGTGTCGGTCTACTTCAACCTGGAGGTGTGGCAGGGCTGCATCATCATCGCGACCTGCGCCACGATCTACGTCTACATCGGCGGTCTGAAGGCCTGCGCCTGGACCGACCTCATTTGGGGCGCGGCGCTCATCGTGGGCGGTGGCGTGGTGGCCTACTTTGCCGTCACCTCGCTCGGTGCGCTCGACATGAGCAGCGAGGCGGGGCGCGCCGTGGCCGAGACCGCCACGCTCGGCAGCGCGGCAGCGACCGATGGCATGGCCGCGCAGGGCAGCCACTTGTGCGCGGGCCTGCAGCGCCTGATGGATCTCAACGGCGGCGATACGGGCGCCTCCTTCAACGGTCTGGGCGGCAAGCTGCACATGATGCGTCCCGCCAACGACCCCGTCATGCCTTGGACGGTGTACCTGCTGGGGCTGTGGATTCCCAACTTCTTCTACTGGGGTCTCAACCAGTACATCATGCAGCGCACGCTGGCCTCCAAGAGCTTGGAGGAGGGTCAGCTGGGTGTGGTGTTCGCCGCGTTCCTCAAGCTGCTCATCCCCTTTGTGGTCATCATTCCCGGCATTTTGGCCTACAACCTCTTCCGCGATGACCTCGCCAAGCTGGCCGACAGCAACGCCGACAGGATTGTCGCCGCCGCGCAGCAGAACGCCAACGGCAAGAAAATCCTCTACAGCCTGGCCGCCAATCGACTGGTGCGTCCCGACAGCGCCGAGGATGCCATCAACAAGCTGGCTGAGAACCTCGAGACGGTCGGCGCGCCCGAGGAGCACATGCTGGTGCTGAAGGACAAGGCGGCCGCCCTGCTGGCGCTGCCCGCCGGGGAGACCGCCGCGCGCGCCGAGCTGGCCGATGCCCTGCTGGCCAATGATGCCGCCGCCACCGCCGCTGCGCGCGCCGATGCGGATGCCTACCTGTCGACCACCTCGCTGGTAGGCTACCACTACGATTCCGCTTTTGCGACGCTGCTCAAGCGCCTGCTGCCCGGCACGGGCTGGGCATGGTTCGTGCTGGCCGCCCTCTTCGGCGCGGTGGTCAGCTCGCTGGCCTCCATGCTCAACTCGGCCTCCACGCTCTTCACGATGGACATCTACGGCAAGGCCAAGGAGGTGGCGGGCAGCCCCGCCACGCCCACCCAGCTGGTGCGCGTGGGCAAGGCGGGCGTGCTGGTCTGCGCGCTCATCGCCACCTTCATCGCACCTTTCTTGGATAACCCCGCTTTCGGCGGCATCTTCACCTTCATTCAGGAGTTCCAGGGCTTCCTGAGCCCGGGTGTGCTGGCGGTGTTCCTCTTCGGTTTCTTTGTACCGAAGTGCCCGCGCGTGTTCGGCTGGCTGGGCATTGTGCTGGGCGC
>JBJEVL010000180.1:0-2287 GCA_051884335.1 Akkermansia sp.
AAAGAGGCGTGGTCGCTGCTCACCTGGGTGCTTTACCTGCTGTGGTTCCACCGTCGCGACTCCCGCACCCCCCGGCAGCGCCGCCCGCTGCTCCTGCTGGCCTTTGCGGCGCTGGTCGTCACCTTTTTGGTGGTGAATCTGCTGCCCGGGCTCGCCTCGATGCACAGCTACGCCGGCTGAGCTCATCGCGGCGGGGGGGCACCGGCTCGGGAGCACACCCGGCGCAGGGGACTCGGTGAAGCGGGGCTCACTTGGCGGCGGGGAGCTCCTGCAGGCGGCGGCGGAAGCGCTCCAGCCGCTTGGTGAGCGCTTCGTTGTCGGGGTGCGAGCGCACGAGCTCCGAAAGGCGGGTTTCGGCCTCGTGGAGCCAGCTGAGCGCGTTGAAGACATCGCCCGTTTGCAGCGCCACCGTGGCGGACAGGCTCAGAGCGTCCAGATAGGTGAATTGCAGGGTGATGTTGGCAGGGGCTCGGCGGCGCAGCTTGTCGGCCCAGCGGCGGTATTGCGTCAGCTCCTCGGCAGCCAGCCCGCGCGTCTCATCGCTCCCGTTGTGCGCCACGGCCAAACTGCGCCAGGCACCCAGCTTGATGAGGTTGATGTCGATGTCATCGGGCGAGGCGGCCAGCAGGGCATCGGATTTCTGCATGAGCGTGTTGCACATGGCGATGGCGCGCGCGGGCTGCCCCGTGCGCAGCAGCGCCTCCACCATGAAGGCGATGGCGCGGCACTCCATCGTGGGGAAGTCGGCATTGTTCGGGTCGAGCGCCTCCAGCTCGTGTACCAACTCCAAGTGCTTGCCGAGGGCATCGAGCGCCTTGAGATCATACTCCCGGTCCTCTTCGTCCTTCTCGCTGTTTTGGCTGAGCTCGATGAACAGGCGACCGTTGTCGTAGAGGGCGGTCGCCAGCCCGCGCTTGTAGGAGAGGCGGTAGGGCTGCGCCGCGCTCAGGCGGGCGTAGATGCGGTGCTCCTCCTCGTAGAGGTGGGCGGCGTTGGCGTAGTCGCCCTGTTCCGTCGCCATGCCGCCGCGCAGGTGCAGGCAGTCGGCCAGCTCGGTTTGCGCCGGGATGTGCTCGGGATAGGCGGCGGTGAGCTCTCGGCAGAGCGCCAGCATCTCGTCGAGCGCCTGCTTGCGGCATTCGGTGTCCCCCTCGGGCTGCGCCACGCGCGCCATCATGCCGAGCGCGCGCGCCAGTCCGCAGCGGAAATCGGGGTTGTCGGCGTGCTCGCGGCTCAGCTCGCGCAGCAGCGCCACGGCCTCGGCCGAGAGGGCGCGCGCGTTGGGAATGAGGTTGCGGCGGCGCGCCACTTCGGCGCGCATGGTCAGTGTGCGCGCCAGCTCATAGCGGGCGCGGCGATCGTCGGGGTTGTCGCTCACCAGCTGCCGCTCCAGCTCCGTGGCCTTGGTCAGGGCGGCCGTGGCCTCGGGCAGCTTGCCCTGTTCCACATAGACGGAGCCGAGGTTGATCCACGCGGTGGCCATGGCGTGCGGCAGCTTGTCATCGTCGCGATCCTGCGGCATGGTCTCCATCTCGTCCAGATAGCGTTTGAGCCGCATGCCGAGCTGCTGCTGCAGGCTGATGCTGCCGGGGATGTCCGCCAACTCCTCGTTGAAATCGTACAAAATGCTCTCCGTGAAGCGCAGACTGCTGCCGTAGACGCGGCGTGCCTGGTCGCGCTCGTGCAGCGCCCACAGGCTCACCGCCCCGAACACCGTCAGCGCCAGCGCGCTGCCGACCGCCAGCAGGCGCGCGCGCCGCAGCCGGCGCGGCGAGACGGGCAGCACCCCCTCCTCGATCGCGGCGCGCCACGCGCCGGCATCCTGCCAGCGGTCGCGGGGCTTGAGCTCCAGCGCGCGATCCAGCGCCTGCAAAAAACCGCGCCCGTAGAGCGCCTCCGGGCGGCTGCGCCCCGCCAAGGGCTTGTAGGGGTCGGGCGAGGCGGCGGCGCGCATGTCGGCGCGCGGCGGCAGCATGCGCGTGATGAGGTAGAGGAAGGTCGCCCCCAGCGAGTAGATGTCCGTCCACGGCCCGAGCCGCTGCGACATGGTGTTGTCCGTGGCGGCGGTTGCCTGCTCGGGCGAGCAGAAGCCGGGGGTGTAGATATTGCGGTACACCTTGCCGGGCTGCAGCTGGCGCGCGCTGCCGAAATCGAGCAGCACGGGCTGACCCTCGGGGGTGATGCGGATGTTCTCCGGCTTGATGTCGCGGTGCACCACGTTGTGCTGCTCCAGATAGATGAGCGTGTCGAGCAGCAGCAGCAACAGGCGTTTGATGCGGCGCGCCTC
>JBJEVL010000181.1:0-9763 GCA_051884335.1 Akkermansia sp.
TCCTGGGTGCTGCTGTCAGCGGTGCGCAGGCGGGCGAGTTCGATATTGACCTCGTGCCGACCAGCGTGGGCAAGGAACGCGCCGAGAAGGCTCTGTTGCCCAAGGTGGCGGTGGCGGGTGTGCTCGCATTGGCCGGAGCCGGCTTCTTCGCCTACGCCGCGGAGAGTACCGCTTCCGATGCCGAGGCGAAACTCAGGAAAGTCAAGCCTGTCGCCGAGGAGGTCTCCCGCATCGCCGAGCAGATCGAAGCCGTGCAGGGCAAATACCAAAAGACCATGCAGGACATTGACAAGGTGGCTGAGATTTACAACATGCGTTATGCCTACGCGGACATCATCCGTCAGCTTTCTGCCCGGGGTGCCTCCGTCAGGTTCTGGTTCACCGAGTTTGCGCCGCTGATCAACTACGATGTGGCCGCGACCTCGCTGACCGAGTCGGCCGAGCTCAAGGGAACTCGCCTCATCGACATGAACCGCAGCCGCAATGCGGGCAATGATTCGGCCATCAATCAGGCTCCCGATGAGGCCGATGCCGGCAAGCGCAACAAGGCTCCCAAGGTCACGGCCATCTATGTGAGCGGCTACACTATCAAGAATCCCGGCGATGAGCGCAGCACGGCGCAGCGTCAGGCCATTTACGACCTGGTGGACCGCAACTTCGACGAGCGCAGCGCCGATTCGTTGTTCTCCTACGAAAATGCCGTTGTGCAGAAGGATCTCAACCACTACTTCCAGTTCATCGACTCCAAGGCATCGAAAGGCAAAATGCCTGACTATGTGGAGAAGTTCATGATGGTGATGCCCCTCAAGACACCCATCGCCATTCCCGAGCTGGACAAAGGCAACAAGTAATCGCAGCCATTAACCCCATTTTTCTTCCATGAACATCAGCGAAAACAAGACCGTTGTTGCCCTGAGCGCCGTGTTTGCACTCGCCTTCGGCGGGGTGGCTTACTACGGGTTTACACGCACGCAGGATTATGCTCAGGCTCAGAAGGAACTGAGCACCATCAGCGATCAGTTCGAGGACTACAACAACGCCGAGGTGCCCCCCACCCGCAAAAATCGCGAAGCACTCAAGGCGGCGTTTGCCCAAGTAAATCAGGTCGACAAAGAGCTGCGCCAGCAGCTGGAGGCCTATGCCGCTGTCTGCCACGGCGACGGCAAGAAACTCAGCGCGCAGGACATGCAGAACATGCTCCGCGACAACATCGCCCGCATCGGCAATTTGGCCGGAGAGAAGGGCGCTGTCGTCTCCTCCCCTGCGGCCGATTTGGGGATGGCTGCGTTCAAGAACTCCGCTCCCGTGGAGGCCGATGTGCCTTTCCGCGCCTTCCAGCTGCGCGCTGTCAGCCGCGTGGCCGAGGTGATTCTGAACTCCGGTGCTTCGGTCTTGGACAAAGTCTACTGCGCTCCCCTGCCGGAGGCGGCTGAGGAGACGGCCAAGGGCAGCCGCAAGGCTCCGGCGTATTTCCCGCTGAGCTTCGAGGTGGCGTTTGAGGCGACGCGGGGCGTCCTGCCGCAGGTGATCAACACCATCGTTAACGACAAGGACTACATGCTGTTTATCACCGGTGTCTCCGTCAAGGGAATGGAGAACCTGCCGGGCATTGATCCCTATCAGGCTCCGGGCGGCGGCAATGTCGGCGACGACATCGGTCAGGCTGCTTCGCAGGGGAATGGCGCCCGCTCCGTGGCCAAGCGCCTCACGGGCGATCCCAAGGAGAGGGCTCGTGTCCACCTCAACATGCAGGTGCTCTACTTCAACTCCGCACAGAACAAGTAAGTTTTACCCCCAATCATTCTCATGGCCGATCAATCCAACTCCGGAAGAAATATTCTCATCGTCGGCGCGTTGCTGGGCATCGCCGCGGCCGGTTACGGCGGCTACACGCTGTACAGTGCCAAAATCCTTGCGCCCGACACCCAAGTGAACTCCGGCAAGGGCGAGGGCTCCCTCACTGCCGAGGCACAGCGGGTCAAAGACAATCTCAAGAGCGACCGTACCATCAGCGATGCCGCCCCCGAGGGAGCGCTCATCAATGGCAAGCCGCGCATGGCTCCCTTGTTCTACTCCACCGAGCTGTGGCAAATCACGCTGGATGACAAGCAGAAGAACACCGTCATCGACATCTACGATCCCGCCGCTCAGAATATCCATGGCGATGTCCCCAACACCTGGTTCATCACCTCGGGTATTGCCGATGCGCTGGGTCGCGCCGACGGGCTTGAAATTGACAGCGACAACGACGGCTTCAGCAACCGCGAGGAGTTCTTGGCGCACACGCAGCCGGCCGATGCTGCAAGCTATCCTCCCCTGGTGCAGACCGGGCATGAGCCTAAGCTCGAGGTGAAGAGTGTCAGCGTGGCCAACGCCCTGATTACCTTCCCCTCTCTGTTGGAGGACAATCCTGCGGAGATTGAAATCCGCATCTTCAACAACGCTGCTGATGTCTCGCCCGCCTACAAAACCAAGGTGGCTCCCGGGAAGAACTTTGACCTGAAGGCCGGTGAGAGCACGGGGCGTTTCACGCTCCTCGGCTTTGAAAAAAAGAGCTTCTTGGTCGGTGGCAGCCCCACGGAGGAGACCGTGCTGAAGGTGCGCGACAACGTGACGGCTTCGGGCGCGAAAGAGTTTACCATCCGCGCCGGCAAGCCCATCCCCGGTTCGCGCGACAAGGGAACCGCCAACGAGAAGGGATACGCCATCTCGGATACCACGGTCGTTTTCCGCGTGACGGGCGGTACGGCGGCCGGGAAGAAAGGGCAGGATGAGATCGCCTGCCAGCTGGGCGGAAACTTCGTGATTCCGGGCGGGTACAGCGATGGTAAGCCCATGAACGCCAAGCTCGAATCCGTCGACGCCTCCGGCAGCGCCAACATCCTGTTGGAGGGGGTCGAGAGCCCCATCAACATCCCGGCGGCTGCCAAAAAAGGCGCGGCACCCAAAAAATGAGTTTAAAAATCGGACATTCTCTCCAAAAAAATTAATTGTAGACTTTACATTCACCAACTTTTCTGCCATAAATTAGACATTACCATGAACCACGCACCTCTCATCCATTCCAAGCGCGCGTTGTTGCTGATGGGCCTTGCTGCCGGTTGCCCCTTTGTGCAGGCCGGTACCGTTGGTTACCTGAGCACTTCGACCGCTGCCGGTACCAGCAAGGTCGGTCCTACCGCCGTCTATGCGGGTAGCACCGCCGCTGCTCCTCAGGACAGTATCAATGCTCGTGAAACGGCTCGTCGTCAGGCCAAGACGGCCGAGGCCATGCAGCTCTTGCAGGAGGGCCGCACGGCCTATTCCGAGAAGAAGTACAAGGACGCGCTCGACAAGTATCAGGCCGCTTGGAACACGATTCCCAAGGCTCCCGCCACGCAGAAGATGCAGGAGTTCATCGTCAAGAGCATCGGCGATGCCTCCATTGCCGTGGCCATTGAATACTCCCGCGTTGGTCGTTATGACGATGCCGAGCAGCTTTTGCTCGATGTCCTGAGCCGCGACCCCAACAACCAGCGTGCCCGCAAGGAGCTTTCGCTGCTGCGTGATCCGGTGCGTAATAATCCCGCCCTGACACCCGAGCATGTCAAGAATGTTGAAGAGGTGAACCGCCTGCTGACGCTGGGCTACGGTTACCTTGATTTGGGCAACTACGATGCTGCCTATGCCGAGTTCAACCGCGTCGTTGCCATCGATCCGTACAACGCGGCCGCCCGCCGCGGTCAGGAGCAGGTGAGCAAGCGCCGCGCTAACTACTACACGGCTGCGTACGACTCGTTCCGTGCCAAGGCCCTCGCTGAGGTCGATGCCCTTTGGGAGGAACAGCAGCCGCAAGACCTGCCCGATGCTCAGCTGGGCGGTGGCGAAACTACGCAGAATTTCTCCGAGGGTGTGCTGCGCAACTCCGAGAACCTCAACAGCCTGCATATCAGCAGTGTCAACTTTGAGGAAACTCCCATGGAGGATGCGCTGGACTTCCTGCGCGCCGAGGCTCGCAAGGCCGGTCTGTCGATTAACTTTATCTATCAGAAAGCGCAAAGCAACGCTCCTGCTCCCGCTCCCGCTCCGGTTGCGACCAATGACGATGACGAGGAGGAGGGCGATGATGAGGAGGATGAGGATTCCGCTCCCGCCGCTGCTCCGGCACCGGTGGTGAAGGAGATTCAGCCTGCTGTGATTGACCGCCTCTCCCTCAAGGATGTGACCGCCGCCGACCTGCTGAAGCTGATGTGCGAGAAGGCCGGTTGCGAGATGCGCGTCGAGGACAAGGCTGTGGTGGTTTACCAGAAGGGTGCCGCTTCCCAGCGCATGTCGCGTCGCCAGTGGGCTGTGCGTCCCTCGTTCTTCAGCAGCGGCTCCGCTGATGGGGAGGATAGCGACGATGAGGATTCCGATTTCGCGTCCTCTTCCAAGCCCCGCTCCCGCAAGATCGACGCGAAGGCCTCGCTGATTGACATGGGTGTGCAGTTCCTGCAGGGGGCCAGTGCGCAGTACTCCCGCACCACGGGCGTGCTGACCGTGGTCAACACGGATGACGAGTTGGATGCCGTCGAGGAAGCCATCAACAAGTTCCGTCAGGACATGCCCAAGATGGTGAAGGTCAGCACCAAGTTTGTGGAGATTTCTCAGCAGAATGATGAAGAGCTCAGCTTTGACTGGGTGATCAATCCCTTCTCCATCAATGATGCCGGTACGACCTACATCGGCGGTGTCAATGGGTCGAACTCCACGCCCAACCGTACGTTCCGGGACTTTGTCACCAGTGGCGGCAGCGGCTGGACAAATAATGCTCCCAAGAGCGGCTCCTGGCCGATTTCGCAAACCGGTGCGGCCACGGACACCATCACCAATGGTCTGATGACCGGCGGCCTGCGCAGTGGCTCGGGTGCCATCAGCAGCAGCGCCATCTCCAACCTGATTGCCTCGGGCTCAGCCAGCGCGGCGGCGACCTCCAACGTGGCTCCCGGTGTGCTCTCCCTCTCGGGTATTTATGACTCCGGCTCTTACCAGATGATCATGCGCGGCCTGTCGCAGAAGAAGGGTGTGGATGTCATGTCGGCGCCCAGCCTCGTGGTCAGCGGCGATGATCAGATGGAGTACGCTCCCGCTCCCGATCCTCTGGCTAGTGACCAGAACGACGAGCAGGGTTGCGCTAAGATTGAGGTGGTTCGCCGCTTCATCTACCCCATCGCCTACGATTCGCCGCAGATTCCCAACAGCACGGGTTCCAACAACAATAATAACGATAACAACAACTCGAGCTCCTACCCCATTGCGGCTCCCTCCAACCCCTCGGAATGGGCCGTGGAAGAGGTCGGTATCATGATGCGCTTCCAGATTGAGTCTCTCAAGGACAGCGACAGC
This sequence comes from Akkermansia sp., assembly GCA_051884335.1. GTDB lineage: Bacteria > Verrucomicrobiota > Verrucomicrobiia > Verrucomicrobiales > Akkermansiaceae > Akkermansia. Next base: position 5,365 of record JBJEVL010000181.1, read on the forward strand.
GACATCGTACGCTTCAAGCGCTTCGAGATTCGTGTGGTCGACTTTGAAGGCTTCGTCAACTACGGTTCGCCCATTGTGGCTGCTGTGGCCAACCAGAGCCAGATTCAACAGGTCATGCTGACGGAGAACCGCATCGATATGCCCGTGTTCAGCCGCCGCTATGTCAACTCGAACCCCTGCGTGTACGATGGTCACACCATCGCCATCGGTGGTTTGATTGAGGACGAGGTGCAGAAGGTGGAGGACAAGGTGCCCGTGTTCGGCGATCTGCCCCTTGTCGGACGTCTCTTCCGCTCTGAGGCGGAGTCCCATGTCCGCAAGAACCTCATGATCTTCGTGACCGCGGAGGTGATTGATCCCTTCGGCAAGCCCCTGCGCAAGCGCGATACGGGGCGCGGAGGTGAGGCCAGCACCGCCGGCACCTCGACCCCCGGGCTCTTCCCCGATGACGGACTGGTGAATCCCTGATTCCCGCTGGTTCCATGGTAAGCTTGGCACGCCCTGCGCAGGTCGCAGGACGTGCTTTTTTTTGTGATTGGACCCATGGCGATGTGCAGCGGCCGTGTGTCAGCGCGCCCTGTCGCAGGGCGTGTTGCTTGTTCGGATGCTGCTCCGCCGGGAGGACGAGCGTTGCGTGAGCTTTTGCCGGACACTGCGACAGCGTGCGGGCTCACTCCGTTCAAAATCCCTCGCACGACCTGCGTTCCGCCCCGGCGTTTTCCGACGCTTGCTCAAGCGTGTCGCACGGGGGCGGCGTTGCGGTGGTTTATTTACAATCCCAGCAGTCCGCCGAGCACAAAGCGGAGCGGGTGGAGTCGGCGCGCCGGGCGCAGGATAGTCGCTCCGGGGCATTGCGCCGCGAGGGCAGGGGAGGGATTGACCAGCACCGCGCGGCGGCAGAGGGAGAGCATGGGCAGGTCAGCCGCGCTGTCGGTGTAGCCGACCTCTGCCTGCCCGATGCCGATGGCTGCCAAGCGCAGCACCTTGTTGTGCCCCTTGTTGTTGCCGGGCGGTGCCAAACGCGGGAAGAGCGGCACTCGCGCGCCCATGAGCACAGGAGTGCCAAGGGTGCGGGAAAAGCCCAGCGCCGCGCCCACCTCCTGCGCCCACCACTCGGGCGAGGCCGAGCAGAGAACGGTCTCATCGCCCGCCGCCTGGTGGGCGCGCAGGCGTGCGAGTAGCTCGGGGTAGAAGGCGGGCTGCAGTTCCTGCTGCACAAAGGCGCGCGCTTCGGCTTGCAGCGTTTCGCGGCTCAAGCCGCAGGCATAGGTCAGAAACGCGCGTTTGAGCCAAATGCCGCCGCCGAGAAAGGGTGCCGCGCATGCTGCGGGCAGGAGAATCAGCAGATGCAGCCGCCGCCATGGGTGGCGGCGCAGCACCCAACGGCAGAAGCGCAGCTGGGAATCGCCCTCAAAGAGGGTTCCGTCCATGTCGAACAGCGCAATGGCCATGGTGCTCCTAAGCCTGCTGTGCCCCGAGCATGCTGCCCGCCATCAGGTTGCCTGCCTGGGCTGCCCGCTGCAGCGCGGCGAGTGCCTTGTCGCTGTCGCGCTCGCACACACGCCCCTCCAGTAGGCACATGGCCAGCACAAAGAGCGCCACATGGTCTCCTTGCAGTGCAGCGCTCTCCAGCGCGCCCAGATCTTCACGCCGCTTCGTTTGGGCAAAGTAGATGCGCGCGAGCTGATTCTGTGCCTCGGCATGCCCGGCAAAAGCCGCGCGGCGCAGCAGCTCGGCACCCTCCGCCCCATGCCCCGTCTTGAAGGCGGCGGCGGCGCGTACAAAATCTTCCTCGGCGCTATTCATCATTCGGTGGGGACGGGGGTGGCTACTTCGGCGGGTGCGGCGGGCTCTGCCGCCGCCGAGGGGTGGTCGAGCGGCAAATCGCGGTGCAGGAGGGTCGGCAGCGGCTCCACGCGCAGGCGATGCACCTGCACGCGCGCATTGCCCGTGCCGACCTGCGTCAGCGGCAGCACCAGCGTGGAAATCAAATCCTTGTCGTTGCCGTGGCAGAGCGGCAGCGTCAGATGCCCCGCCGGCTGCCCGTCGATGCGAATCTCCGTCTTGCCCGGACGGGCGAGAATCTCCAGCGTGCAGCGGCGACCGACCGGCAGCTTGGTGTTGAAGGAAAAGCGCACGCTGTCCGCGCGGGTGAAGCCGACATTCCCCGCAGCATCGGCCGCAAAAACCGTGCCCTCCGGCCCGCGGAGCAGGGGAATCATCTTCTCGGCGCGGGGAATCGTCAGCTCCAGCACGACGCGGTAGGCGGGCGCCAGCCCCGTCTTGCCGAGCTGCAGCGGCGGATTCTCCAGCTCCAGCGGCTCGCGGAGCCAGCGGAGCGCCTGCCGCTGCGTGCCCGGCGCCTCGCCGATGCGATGCACCAGCGCCTGATAGTCCGCAAAGGAAAGCCCCGTCGTTGCCCCGCCCCACATCTTCTGCGCCAGCGGCTCCATGCAGCCCACGATGCTCGGCCAAGTGTCCTCCGCCCCATAGCCGCGATACTCCAAATCAATCTGGTCATTCCACACCGCGTAGGTCGCGCCCAGCAGCTGCGGGTGAGCGGCGGGCAGGGTGTGATGGCCGATGCGCTGCGGCTGCCACAGGGTGTAAAGCCGCCGGGGACTGTAGTCGGCGCGGTAGTAAGGCGCAAAGGGGACGATGTACAGCCAGGCGTCGTCCGTGTTGATGATGTCGTAGCCCTGCTGAAGCGCCTCGATGGCATCCTGCCACCTGCTGTTCCAGAGGTTCATCTGCACCCCCTTGCTGCGGACGGGTGTCTGCCCCTGCTTGATGGACAGGCTGCCCCAGATGCGCGGCGTATAGCCCCGCGACTGCACATGCGCCAGCAACGCATCGGCGTAGCGGCGGTAGTCCTCCGCCTCGCCGAAAAACTCGTCGGCACCCACATGAACCACACAGCCGCTGAACACCGCTTCACGGTCGTCCTGCGGCAGCAGGTACTCATCGAACACTTTGCCGATGAAACGCATGGTCTCGGGGTTGGAGGCATCCAACATCTCGCAGCGGCGCTGCTCCTTGAAGTTCATCTTGCCCTGATAAATCAGGTCGGGGCGTAGACGGGTAAAAGCCAAGCCATGCCCCGGCGTATCGAACTCCGGCACAATGTTGACACCCGCCTGCCGCGCGTCGCGGATCAACGCGCAGAACTGTTCCTTCGTGTAGGAGAGATCGCGCGATGTCAGCCCGGAAATGAGGGATTGCAGGCGGAAAGCCGCATAGCTCTCGCGGAAGGGATCGCGCCCCTCGTCCACATACTTTTCGTGTTGAATGAAATTGTCGTTGAGATGCAGGTGCAGGTCGTTGAGTTTGTACCACGACATCGTGCGGATGACATCGCGGATGAAATCGAGCGTCATGGGCAGGCGGCCGCAGTCCAGCATCAGGCCGCGCAGGCGGAAACGCGGTGCATCGTAGGCGGTGCCGACCGGCAGTTCATCGCCCTGCCGCAGCATCTGCAGGAGGGTGCGCGTGCCCCAGTAGCGCCCCCGCTCCGTCTCTGCTGCGATGCAGACGCCGTCAGGGCGAATCTCCAGCAGATAACCCTCCTCGCCCGTGGGCTGTGCAGGTTGGTCGGAGAAACGAATGTGCGCCCCCTCGGCGTCGTAAACCACCTGTTTGTCGAAAGAAGCCTCCAGCTCCTGTCCCAGGCGATGGCTGAGCGCATCGTCCGCCAGGCGCAGCGTTTTGCCCACGCGGAAGCAACCCGTGCCGCCGCGCCAGCTCAGCAGCGCCGGCACCACCTGCGGTGCCGGGTTGGCACCCTCCTCCGCCGGCTGCGCCGCCGCCACCGCAATGCTGTAATCGCGGCTCGTCACGCTCTCCGTCCCGCGCGTCAGCGTGAAGCACACGCGCACCTGCACCTCGCTCGGCGCATGGCGAACCACTCCCCGGGTATCGATGAGGGCAGGGCAATCGCTGCCGGCGATGCGGAGCTCCGCTCCCGGCATTTGCGGCAGCTCGAGCAGGCTCGTCTCGGCGGGAACCGCCTCGGGCAGAGGCAGCGAATCGACCATCTCCTGCAGATCCTGCCCTGTCAGGGCGGAGCTCGTCAACAGCAGCGCAAGAAAACTCATGGGTGCTCTCATATTTTCAGGAGCCTATCAGACAGCGCGCAAAAGTCAAGCTGATAGTTCTCGCCGTAGTTTGGGCTTTCCACGCGGGGTAAAATATGCTACCATCCCCGCGCCCGAGCGCGAAACTCGGTCATCCTGCCATGAGTGATCCCTCCCGATTCCGCAATCTTGCCATCATTGCCCACGTTGACCACGGCAAAACCACCCTCGTTGACCAGCTGCTGAAAGCGGGCGGTACCTACCGCGAGAATCAGGAGGTGCAGGAGCGCGCCATGGACTCCATGGACTTGGAGCGCGAAAAGGGC
>JBJEVL010000182.1:0-9699 GCA_051884335.1 Akkermansia sp.
CGGCTTTGTGCCCTGCACCCCCCTGGGCTGCATGGAGCTGCTGCGCGCCGCCGGGGTGGAAACCTCGGGCAAGCACGCCGTCGTGGTCGGACGCAGCATGATTGTCGGCAAGCCGATGGCCAACCTGCTGGTCAGCAAGGCCGCCAACGCCACCGTCACCATCGCCCACTCCCGCACCAAGAATCTTGCGGAAGTCTGCCGCAGCGCGGACATCCTTGTCGCCGCCGTCGGTCGCCCCTGCATGCTCGGTGCCGACTGCATCAAGCCCGGCGCCGTCGTCATCGACGTCGGCATCAACCGCATCGCCGACAGCAGCCGCCCGCGCGGCTACCGCATCGTCGGCGATGTCGACTTCGACGCCGTGCAGGAGCTCTGCTCGGCCATCACCCCCGTGCCCGGCGGCGTGGGTCCCATGACCATCGCCATGCTCATGGCCAACACCGTCAAAGCCTGCCGACAGATCGTCGGCGCCTGAGCCGCAGCACGCGAGAGACACACCGTTTAACGCACAGGGGGAGGGGGCTGCTGCCCCCTCCCCTTTTTCTTTTGAGAGCACCCCGCCACGGCTTGCGGTGGGGGGAACGCGCTGCCTGCGGCGGGGAGCGCACTGCTGCTGCAACAGTCCCCTGCCCCTCCTGTTTTTGAAGCCTGCACCCCGCGCAGCTGCCATACCTTCATGGCAGGCAAGCGACAGCAGGTGCTGCTTCTGGGGGCGCTGCTCGTTGCCCTCAGCAGCTGCGACACCCCCACCGAGCGCGCCACCCTCATGCGCAACGGGCGCATCATCCCGCGCGCGGATGCACCCGTCCGCCCGCAGCGCCCCCAAGCCACCACCCGCAGCACAGACGCCCCCCGACCCGTCGCCCAACCGCTGTCACCCACATGGCAGCAAGGCGACCTCAACGGCTTGCAGGGCGCCAAACTCGTGCGCATCTACCTGCACGAGCAGCGCGGCGAGCTGCTCGTGGGCGGGCGCGCCGTCATGGGCTTCCCCGTCTGCACCGGTCGCAACAACAGCACCCCCACGGGACGCTACCACATCCTCGAAAAGCGGGTGCGCCACCGCTCCAACCTCTACCACGTCTCCATGCCCTACTTCATGCGGCTCACCTACGACGGCATCGGCATGCACATCGGCGATGTCTACAACCGCCCCGTCTCCCACGGCTGCGTACGCCTGCCGGGCGCCGCCTGCCGAACCCTCTACCGGCTCGTCCCCGTCGGCACCCCCGTCGAAATCCTGCGCTCCTGAGCCGAAGCACGCCCGCCCCGCCCACAGGCACGCCCCGCCCACAGGCGCCGCGCCGCCCCTCAGCGCTGCCAGCCCTGCATCAGGAAATGCTGCTTGCGCACAGGCTTACCATCCGCCTTGATGCACCAGGTGCTGCCGTAAAACTGCCCCCAGTTGCCCGTGTACACCGTCACCTCGGAGCGGTAGTAATCGAACTCCGCCCCCTGCCGCCGGGGCGCGGAACCGGAGGCTCCCAAACTCCTGTTGAGCCGCAGCGGAGTGCCCGTGTGATACTCAGAAACGTCAACCGTGTAGGCGATGCCGTCCCCGCGGGGCAACAGCAGCACAACCTCGTAAATACCTGCCTGCCACGTCTCGCGCAACCGCAGACAGGGCAACTCAGGCAGGGGCAGCAGGCGGTCAAGCATCTCCGGCGTCGGCTCTGCCGCCAGAGGCGCAAGTGCGGCATCCAAACGCCTCAGGGCAGCCGTGACCAACGGCGGGCATTCAATCGACGTGTCCTTCCAACCATCCCTGCAAATACCGACGATGCGCCAGCCATGAGCGCCCTCGCGGTAGCCCCTGCACCCCTCCCGCCCGAACCACCGATCATCCCAATTCACACCGGGCACGAGCTCCTCCTTTCCCCGAAGCGCCAACCACAGATGGCAATGCCACCAACGGCACTCATTCTCCCGAACAACAAAGCCCCGGCTGCGGGCATCCGCATAGCGGCTGTCCCCGAGCAGCACCGAACGCTCCAGCAGCCCGGTCAGCAACTCCGGATGCTCCTGCGCCAGCCGGTCGAAATGCGGCATCTCGCAGCACCAGTCCTCGGCGCTGCCCGCCACATCCACCTTTTCCTCCTCCGGTTGCGGTCGGACGCGCTCCGCCTCCTCAAGCATCTGCCGCACCTCGGCAGGTGCCTCCGAATTGCTGAACAGCGTCATGCCCTGCGGCACCTCCAAAGCGACATCGTGCGGCAGGCAGAATTCGTCCGCATCGTGATCCACCTCCAGAAAGATCATGGCAAGGTAGGAAAACATCAACGCGCAAAAGCCCACCCCGCCCGCGAGCAAGGTGCAGATCCAGCGTCGCAGCGTGTGCATGGGGCGATGCTGCCGAAACGCACGCACCGTCATCACCACCAGCCACAGCGCCAAAAACAGAGCATACAAAACACTCAGGCAACCGGAAAGCCACCACGCCACATCCGTCACCCGCGCCCACCACGCCGAACTCTCCCGCCACGGATAGGTCAGCGGACAACAGGCACAAAAAGCACAGAGCAGGACGAAGCCCAGCGGCAACAGCCAGCTGCTGTTGCAGACATAGCGCAGCACGCCGCGCACTCGGGCAAACCTGTTTGTCCTCATGTTCATATGCATCAGGAAAAGAATCGCCCGTTTTCCGTTCAGAGACATTCGGACGAGAACTCATCAACATCCGCCCGCAACTGCAACAGCCCCTGCTGCGCGTAGCAGCGGCGCAGCAGCTCCGCGCAGTCGCCACCCGCGCGCACACGCGACTCGCCCAACCACGCGGCGGCCGTGCGCCGCAGCAGCCCCGGCACGGCGTCCGCCCTCTGCGCCAAAAACCGCCCCCAGCTGTCGGCGCCCTCGTGATACAACAACAAATGATTCACGCGGAATGCCTGCAAGGTCGCGTCACCGACCAAGTGCCGGCGGCGATGCAGCGCCGGAGCCGACAGCGAGCAGTGCACATCCCAAAAATCATGCTGCACCCCCGCGAGACGCCGCTCCAAAGCGTCCTGCTGCGCGGCGTCCGCCATCTGCTCCCACAGCCCGGGCAGCACGGCAGAGCATGCCAGAGCCGCCACGCGGCGATGCGGGTGGCTCATCGGGCGCACCGCCCCCAGACACCACGGCAGAGGCCACGCCGCATAGCACCCGCGGCATCGCCACCAGCCATCCCACACCCGGCGGTGGTAGGCGCGCTCCGCCTCCGTGGCGCGATCCGGCAGCACCGGCACCAAAAAGCCGGCAGCCCCCAGCAGGCGCGCCACCGCCTCATCCTCCCCCGCACCGCGCACATCCTCGAGCGGCACGCGACGTGCCAGCATCTGCATGGTCGCCGCATTCGCCCCATAGCCCAGCGTCTGCGCCCAAGCCTCGTACCAAGCCTGCGCCTCGCCCACCACTGCCACCCGGCTGCGGAAACGCTCGCGCTTGAGCGCCGCGCGGTGCGCCGCAGCCGCCTGCAACAGCGTCTCCAACGCCTCGAGCGGCAGCTCCGCCAGCATCCCCGGCGCCCCCTGAGCCGCGCCCGCCGCCCGCCGCGGCGGCGACCACGCCGCCCGCAACAGATCCGCGCACAGCGGCATCACCGGCACCTCGCGCTCCGCCGAAGTGCGCGTAAACCAGCCCGGCGGCGGCTCCTGCGCCACCACATGCAGCACCACATCATCAAAGCGCGCATCGGCGCCGCAGCCGCAGCGCTCCCAATCCTCCGCCTCCGTGTGAAACACCACCGAACCCGCCACGCGATGCCCGCCCAAGATCAGCTCCGCATGCACCACATCCGGCTCCCCCGGAGCCCCCGGCAGCCCGAAATCCGGCACCTGCACCGCCCCGTGGTGCAGCGTCTGCCCCTCGCTGCCCAAACGCCCCGCCAGCCACGCCTCGCGCAGCAAACCGGGCGACCAAGGCAAAGAAGTCCCCTCCGCCGCCGCAAACGTGCGCCCCGCGCACGCCCGCACGCTAGCGTAGTGCGCCTGCGCCTCCGCCCACGAAGCAAAGGGATGTCTGCCGCCGCTCACAGCGAATCGTTCTCCTCGCTCTGGCGCAGCAAATCCTCCTCCAGCGTCTCGCAAACGTAGCCGAAGGTCTCGTCGTTCTTGTGATTCATCGAGCGCAGCGTGTTGTGCGCCTCCAGCACGTGGCGCGTGCGCTCCAGCTCCGTCAGCGCCGTCGCGCCGCTCTCCCCGGCATCGGCAGAAAGCGCCGCGCGACGCTTCGGCGCGTCCTCCGCCCAAAAGGCATCGCTCGGGTCAATATCCATCAGCATGTCCAGCCCCAGGCTCTCCATCGCCTCGCGCGTGCGCTGCGTGGGCGAAGCCACCTGCAGGCAGCCGCCCTGCGCCAGACAGCGGCGCGCCAGCCCCGCCAGCGTGCCCATGAAGGTGGAATCCACCCCCGGGCAGAGCTCCAAATCCACGACCACCGTTCCGCCGCCGCCGCTGAGGTAGCGCTCGGCAATCGCCTTGAGGGCGGGGCTGTTGACAAAGCTCCCCCGGCTGTCGCAGCGCAGCCAAAGGCAATCGGGAAACACGTGGTAGGACAGGGACGAATCGGACATGATGGTATGCTTTTCATCCTACCCCCGATACCCCCCCGGCGCAAGCAAAAAGAAGCAATCCGTCGGTGAAAATGCCGCCACGCAGCGCGGCGACCCGGGCTTGACATCGCCCCGGTGCTTCGGTAGAATGCACGGCGCTATGGCAGGACTCATCATCGCGCCCAAAGCGCGCATCTTCCACGGTCACGACTGGGTATACGGCACCGAGGTGCGCACCGTGTTCGGCAATCCGAAACCGGGCGATGTTGTCCTGCTCAAGGACCAGCGCGACCACTACCTGGGCTCGGCCATGTACAACCCGCAGTCCCAGATCATCGCGCGCCGCTTCTCCCGCCGCAAGCAGGACCTCGACCGCGACTTCTTCGCCCGCCGCATCGCCCAGGCCATCACCCTGCGCGAGCGGCTCCTGCCGGGCGAGGAGATGCGCCGCGTCGTCTGGAGCGAAAGCGACGGCCTGCCCGGGCTCATCGTCGACCAGTACGCCGATGTCCTCGTCGTGCAGACCCTCACCATGGCGATGTACCTGCGCCTCGGGCTCATCCGCGACATTCTTTGCGACCTCTTCCACCCCCGCAGCATCATCGTGCGCAACGACTCGCCCATGCTCGCTGCCGAAGGCATCGAGCCCGCCACCTACGTGGCCGTCGGCGAGGAACCCGCCCCCTTCGTCAGCTCCGCGCGCGGCATCCGCTTCTGCGTCGACCTCGCCACGGGGCAAAAGACGGGGCTCTACCTCGACCAGATGCAGAACTACGCCGATGTCGCCAAGCTGGCTGCCGGGCGCCGCGTGCTCGACTGCTTCAGCAACCAGGGCGGCTTCGGCTTGGCCTGCGCGCTCGCGGGAGCGGCGCAAGTCACCTCCGTCGACATCTCCGAGGAAGCCATCGCCGCCGTGCGCCGCAATGCCGAGCTCAACGGCGTCGCCATCGAAGCCGTTGCCGAGAACGCCTTTGACTTCCTCAAGCGCGAGTCCGACGCCGTGCGCAACGGCGCCGACCCCAAGTGGGATCTCATCATCCTCGACCCGCCCAGCTTCACCCGCAACAAGAAGAGCCTGGCCGGAGCCCTGCGCGGCTACAAGGAGATTCACCTGCGAGCCCTGCAAATGCTTCCCGTGGGCGGCATCCTCTCCACCTTCTGCTGCTCGCACCACGCGAGCGATGCGCTCTTCCGCGAGACCATCGCCACCGCCGCCGTGGACGGGCACTGCACTCTGCGCCTGCTCCGCCGCCACGGGCAGAGCCCCGACCACCCCGTGCTGCTCAACATCCCCGAGACCGAGTACCTCAAGGGCTATACCTACGAGCTCGTGCCCGGGCGCTGAAACCACAGTGCAAGACAAAATAATTGTCGTTTAGACTTGCAAAAAGCGGCGTTTGTGCCTATGGTGCCGCGCATGATTCTCCGCTTGCTGCTGCTGTTGCTCTGTTGCCTCTGCCTGCCGCCTGCTGCGGCAGAACCCGCCGCGACATCCCCGGCCCCGCCCCCTGCTTCCAACAGCGTGGTGAGCGTGCTCGGCTACGGTCATTTGGGGCGCGAGGGACAGCCCGATGCCGCCGCGTTCCGCCGCCACATGCAGTACCTGCAGCGCAGCGGGACAACGGTCATCTCGCCGCAGCTCTTCCTCGACTGGCTGGAGGGCAAGGCCGAGCTGCCGCCGCACGCCGTGCTCGTCACCCTCGATGAGGCCGATGCCGCCGCCTACGACATCGCGCGGCCCATTCTCCGCGAGCTGGGCATTCCCTTCCTCATCTTTGCCGACGGCAGCAACTTCCGCGAGGACAGTCCGCTGCCCATCGAGCGCCTGCGCGAGATGCAGGCCGGCGGCGGCGCTATCGGCGCGCACTCCGACACCCGCCCCGCGAACTACGCCTGGCAGTTCGCCGCCCTGTCGGGGGAGCAGGAAGTCATGCACATTGCCGAGATGGCCGCGCCCGCCGAGCAGCTGCGCCGCGCCTTCGGAGAGTGTGTCGCCTACTCCTACCCCCGGGGCTACTGCGACAACGACATGCCCGCCGCGCTGCGCCGCTTCGGCTACCGCGCCGCCTTCACCTGCACCGCCGGCAAGGTGCTGCGGCAGACCGACCCCTACCGCCTGCACCGCAACATGGTGAGCGATGACCTGAGCCTGGCTCGGGCGCTCAACTTCGGCAGCGAGGCGCAACTAGCCGACATCCTCAGGCACATCACCGAAATCCCGAGCGCCCCCGCCGCCGGGCTCGCGCTGGCCGATGACGACAGCGCCGAGGAAATCGACGACGCGGGCGCGACAGCAGCCCCTGCCCCCGAGACGACGGAGCCGATGCCCACGGCGGGCAAGGCGCTCACCAAGCGGCATCCCGACGGCGACTGGGTGACGGCGCATTTCGATGCCCCCCTCGTGCCCCGCGAGCAGACGCGGGTGGCGGTGCTGGGCTACCACAACTTCAGCAACACCAAGAAGCCCACCGAGATGCGCATGCGCACCGCCGAGTTCTGCACGCAGATGCAGTACATCCGCGAGGCGGGGCTCAGCCCCATCACGATGGAGGATTTTCTCGAGTGGCTGCGCGGCGAGCGTCAGCTGCCCGAGCGCTGCGTGCTCATCACCATCGACGACGGCTGGAAGAGCGTCTACACCGATGCCTACCCCGTGCTGCGCGCCTACGGATACCCCTTCACCCTCTTCCTCTACACGCGCTACATCCAGGTGCAGGGCGATTCCATGACCCGCGAGCAAATCCGCGAGATGGCGGCGGCGGGTGCCACCATCGGCAGCCATTCCAGCAACCACCTCTACCCCCGCAGCTGGAAGCGCCTCGGGCAGAACACGCCCGCTTACGCGGCGCAGATGAAGACCGAGCTGCTCGACTCCGGCACCAAACTCAGGGACTTGTTCGGCAACTGCAGCACCTACTGCTACCCCGGCGGTTACAACACACCGCCCATGGTGGACTGCCTGCAACACTCGGACTACCGCGCCGCCTTCACCGTGCTGGAAGCCAAAATCACCATCGAGGAAAACCCCTACCTCGTGCATCGCTACATGGTCTTCGGCACCGATCCCAAAATCTTCCGCCGCGCCGTCAATTTCGACGGCGAGCCCGGCATCAAACCCACCGAGGCAGGCATTGCCGCCGCCGAAGCAGGCGCCCGCGCCTTCTTCCCGCAGGCTTTTGAAGGGCTTCCCGCCCCGCAGCAGGCAACACCGCAGCCACCTGCCCCGCAGCCCGCTGCTCAGTCTCCCACACCGCAACCCGCGCAACCGCCCACCGCGCAACCCCCTGCTCCGCAGCCCGCGCAACCTTAACGCAGGTTCAGGCGAATCGTGTTGCCCTCCACTCGGCAGGCATCGCAGAGGCGGCGGGTCAGCACGCGGAACATCTCGCCCGTGTCATCGCGCCGCGCCGTGGGGTCGGCAATGGGTGAGCCGTAGGCAAAGACCAGCTCCACCTCGCCCGTCGCCTCTGCGCAATTCACGGTAATATCGATACCCGCCTCCGTCGGCGGCAGCAGGTTGCTGTACATCTCATCCATCAGCAGCGCCATGTTGTGCAGGCGGTGCGGCGGGATGAGGTGCGCCTCCGCAAAGGCGGTCAGCTGCGCGTTGAGGCTCTGAATATCCTGCACGGCGGGCGTGAGGTGGAAGCGGAAGGTGCTGATGCGGCGGATGAAGGCGCGCGTTTTCTCGCGCTGCGGCGAGCCGAAGATGCGGCTGGGTGCCCCCTCCTCGTAAATCAGCCCCTCGTCCATGTAGAACACGCGCGAGGAGACATCGCGCGCAAACTTCATCTCGTGCGTCACCACCATCATGGTGAGCCCCTGCTCAGCGAGGCGGCGAATGACCGCCAGCACCTCGCTCACCATGGTGGGGTCCAGCGCGCTCGTGGGCTCGTCGAAAAGCACAATCTCCGGGCGCATGGCCAGCGTGCGGGCAATCGCCACGCGCTGCTTCTGCCCGCCGCTGAGCTGCTCGGGGTAGGCGAGCGCCTTGTCGCGCAGCCCCACCATCGCCAGCAGCTCCATCGCGCGGCGCCCCGCCTCCGCGCGCGTCTCGTGCAGGAGCTTCGTGGGCCCCAGCATGATGTTCTCGATGACCGTCAGGTGCGAAAAAAGATTAAAACTCTGGAACACCATGCCCATGCGGCGGCGCAGCGCCTGCACATCCGCCCCGGGTGCCAGAATATTCTGCCCGCCGATGAGGATTTCCCCGCCATCGGGCTCCTCCAAGCGGTTGAGGCAGCGCAGGAAGGTCGATTTGCCCGTGCCGCTCGGCCCGATGACGGAGATGACTTCGCCCCGGCGGATCTCAGCGTTGACATCGCGCAGCACGCAGAGCTCGCCGAAGCGCTTGCAGAGATGACGAACCGTAATCATGAGGAGCGGGAATCAGTTTCGCGGAGAAAATCGAGGCTCACGCGGCGGCGCTGCGGGTCGATGCGCCGCTCGACCAGCCCGATGAGGGCGGCAATGATGTTGGCGAGCGCCAGATAAATCAGTGCCGTGGTCAGCAGCGGGAAGAAAGCCTCGTAGGTGCGGCTGCGGATCAGGTCACTCATCTTCGTGAGGTCCAGAATCGCGATGTAGCCCACCACCGAGGTGGACTTGACGGTGGAAATCACATCGCCCTTGTACACGGGCAGCGCGTGGCGGGTTGCCTGCGGCAGGGTGATGCAGAAGAAGATTTGCAGGCGGCTGAAACCCATCGCCTGCGCCGCCTCCACCTGCCCCGGGTCGATCGCAGACACCCCGGAGCGAAACGTCTCCGCCGAGTAGGCGGCAAAGTTGAGCGCAAAGCCCAAAATGGCGATGGGCACGGGGTCGATGCTCAGCCCCTGAAAGACAACGTAGTACAAAATCAACAGCACCACGACGATGGGGGTGCCGCGCATGAGGGCGATGTAGAGCTGCGCGGGCAGGCTCAGCGCGCGCAGGCGCGAGCGGCGCAGGGCGCAGACCAGCATGGCCAGCAGGGTGCCGCTGAGGACGGAGCAGAGCGAGATGAGCAGCGTCACGCCCAGCCCCCGGAGAATCATCTCCCAGCGCTGCTCCTCGACAAAGGTGCTGCGGAAGCTCGAGACCAGCTCATCGAGCAGTCCGGGGCGGTCGGCCGCGGCGGCGGCATCGCGCACCAGCAGCACCGTGCCGCCCTCGTACACCGGCTCGGAGAA
>JBJEVL010000183.1:0-2250 GCA_051884335.1 Akkermansia sp.
TTTGTTGATCTTATGACATTATAACGCGTCATATTCCCCAATGCGTTTGCCCTGGGGCGCTCGTAGACAGAGCTTGCCCGGGCGTGAGAGCTGTGCTAGAATGTTCGGCATGAGCGCGACTCCTTCCGTTCCCCTCCTGCAACGTCGGCTGTGGATTGATTGGCTGCGTCTGGCGGCGCTGTTCATGGTGGTGTGCTGCCACTGCTGCGATCCGTTTACCTTCAACCCCGATCCCGATGCCTGCGCCGATGCCCGCCTGGGCTTTTGGGGCGCGCTGTGGCAGAGCGCGCTGCGCCCCTGTGTGCCGCTGTTCGTGTGCATGACGGGCGCGTTGCTGCTGCCCCTGCGGCGGGAGGAGGATATGCTCGCCTTCTACCGCAAGCGCATCGGGCGCGTGCTGTGGCCCTTCCTGATTTGGAGCGTGCTCTACAACCTCTTCCCCGTGGTGGCGATGGGGCTCTGCGGCGCTTCGTCCGCGCAGGTGCAGCAGCTGTTCGTCGCGGCGAGCGAGCCCACGGCTTCGTGGTCGGCGGCGTGGGCATCGCTGGCGACCATTCCCTACGATTTCACGGGCTACACCACACACCTGTGGTTCGTGTTCCTCATCATCGGGCTCTACCTGTATCTGCCGCTGTTCTCCGCATGGGTGGCGCAGGCGTCGCTGCGCGACAAGCTGGTGGTGCTGGCGCTGTGGGCGGTGACGCTCTTCCTGCCGCTTCTGGGCTGGCAGCGCGAGCAGCTCTTCGGCAGCTGCGCGTGGAACAGCTTCGGGATGCTCTACTACTTCGCGGGCTTCAGCGGCTACCTGCTGCTGGGACATCTCGTGGCGCAGCTGCCGCCCTGTCCGCGTCCCTGGCTCCGGGCACTGCCGCTCTTTGCCTTGGGCTACGCGCTGACCTTCCTGGGCTACCGCGTGGTGCAGACGGGTGCCGTCAGCAGCGGGGGCAGCCTGTGCGCCATGCTGGCGCAGGCCTGCGACCCGAGCTGCGCGGGGCAGCCCTACGAGCCCTCGCACGAGATTTTCCTGCTCTTCTGCTCGCCGCAGGTGGCGCTCATGGTGATCGCCATGCTGCTGGTGTTCCGCGGTTTTGACCGCGCGCCGATGTGGATGCGGCGCGCGCTGGCCAACCTCACGGCCTGTGGCTTCGGGCTGTACCTCGTGCACTACTTCTTCGTCGGCCCCGCGAACCTGCTGGTGCGCTCCTGGGGGACGCCGATTGCCCTAGTGGTGCCGCTCTCAGCGCTCATGGCCTTCGGCGTCACCTGGGGCGTGGTCGCGCTGCTGCATCGCCTGGTGCCCGGCAAGTGGTTCCTGGGCTGAGCCCTGTGCTCAGACCGTGTCCTCCCCACCGACTCTGCGCCGGTGCGGGCAGCGCGTGCGCAGAGCAGGGGTGCGGGCGCCCGGTTCGCCGCAGGATTGAGACGCATCGGGCAAAAAGGAGCGTGACTTTCCGCCGCTCGGTAGCTATATTGGTACTATGAAGAAGCCCGACATCCTTGCCGCACGCGATATCAACAGCCGCGCCGAGAGCCACGGCGTGCCCACCATTCCGCCCAGCACGGGGAATCCCGTGTTGGATGCCAATTTGTACGATCTCTCGCGGCGTTTTTGCGGCGACCACGATCCCGATACGGTGCTGCACCTGCTCGCGACGGTGATGAATGCCGCGGGCAGCCCGCTGGAGGAGCACGACTTGCAGATCATGGCGCAGTCGCTTCGGGAGATGTTCGCCGCCGATCGCATGTTCCTGCCCTACCGCAATGTGCGCAAAATTACCTGTTTCGGGTCGGCGCGCATCAAGGAGGACGAGCCCAGCTACAAGATTGCCCATGAATTTGCCCGCTTGGCGGCAGCGCACGGCTACATGGTCGTGACGGGGGGCGGTCCCGGCATCATGCAGGCCTGCAACGAGGGCGCCACGGAGCATTGCTCCTTCGGGCTCAACATCACGCTGCCCTACGAGCAGCACCCCAATCATGTGGTCGCCGAGAGCGACAAGATGATGAATTTTTATTACTTCTTCACCCGCAAGCTCAACTTCCTCAAGCAGACGGATGCGCTGGTTGCGTTCCCCGGCGGCTTCGGCACGATGGATGAGATTTTCGAGACCATCACGCTGATGCAGACGGGCAAGAGCACCATCTTCCCCATTGTGCTGCTCGACCCCACGGGCGAGACCTTCTGGGCGCGCTGGGAGCGCTTCATCGAGAAGGAGTTGCTGGAGGCGGAGCTCATTTCGCCCGAGGATA
>JBJEVL010000184.1:0-2249 GCA_051884335.1 Akkermansia sp.
CCTGAGCTACCGCCGCGAGGTCGACCTGCCCGCCGACCTCAACTGGCAGTGCGGCGACGACCAGCCCGAGCTGGGCAGCCCCGCCGCGCGCAAGGGCGGCAGCCTGCGGCTCGCGCAGATGCGCTCCTTCCCCAACACCCTGCGCCCCTTCGGTCCCAACAGCAACAACTCCAACCGCCGCTTCATCTACGACGACATCGACCTGCCGCTCATCCGCCTGCACCCCGGCACCGGCGCCATCATCCCCGGCACGGCCGAGAGCTGGGCAGTCTCGCCCGACGGGCGCACCGTCTACTTCCGCATCGACGAGCAAGCGCGCTTCAGCGACGGCAGCAAACTCACCGCGCGCGACTTCATCACCGCCCTCTTTGTGCGCACCTCGCCCTACGCCGCCGAGCCCTTCTACAACGACTACTACAAGAGCAACTTTGCGCACATCACCGTCTACGGCGACCACTGCATCGCCGTCACCCTCGCCGATGCCCGCCCCTACGCGCCCTACTTCGCCTCCATCCCCCCGAGCTGCACAGCCTTCTACGCCGAATTCGGCCCCGACTACCCCATGCGCTACCTCTGGCGCGTCGCCCCCACCACGGGGGGCTACACCATCCGCCCCGGCGGGCTCATCATGGGGCGGCAGATGACCCTCTCGCGCGTGCGCGACTGGTGGGCGGCCAAGCGCCGCTACACGCGCTATTCCTGCAATGTCGACAACATCGTCTACTCCTTCATCAACGAACCCACCAAGGCGCGCGAGCTCTTCCGCATCGGCGAGCTGGACGCCTTTTCGGGGCGCGAATCGGACTTCTGGTACGAAGGGCTGGAGGTCGACCCCGTCCACCGCGGCTTCATCCAACGCATCCGTTTCTACAACATCTGGCCGCGCAACTGCTTCGGCTTCCACCTCAACTGCTCCCGCCCGCCCTTCAACAACCGCGAGCTGCGGCTGGGCTTCCACCACGCCCTCAACATCCGGCTCGTCATCGAGACCATCTTCCGCGGCGACTATCGGCGCGCCGGCTCCTACTTCTCCGGCTTCGGCATCTACACCGACGAAAGCATCAAGGCGCGCCCCTACTCCCCCGAACAGGCACGCGAGCACTTTGCACGCGCGGGCTACACCGAGGAAGGCAGCGACGGCATCCTGTGCAAGCCCGATGGCACCCGCCTGCAAATCACCGTCAGCGCGCGCATCGACCCGCTCTACAGCAACTGCATGAGCACCCTGCGCGAGGAAGCGGCACGCTGCGGGCTCGACCTGCGCCTCGAGCAGAGCGACGACACCGTTTTCTACCTCAAGGTCAAGGACAAGCAGTTCACCGCCGCCCTCTTCTCCTGGGGCTTCTCCCCGCCCCTGCCCGACCCCGCGCCCTTCTTCTCCTCGGCCTACGCCTGCAAACCCGACGGCAGCCCCCTGCCCGGCACCAACAACATCACCGCCACCGCTGAGCCCGCCATCGACGCCGCCATCGACGCCTGCCGCAGCGCCGGCACCGAAGCGCAGGCCGTGGTCGCCCACCATCAACTCCAGCAGCTGATTCACGAAACCGGGGCATGGGTGCCGGGGTGGAGCACCAACTACTGGCGCTTTGCCCAGTGGCGCTGGCTGTGCTGGCCCGAGGACGGGGACTACCCCTTCTGCCCCCCGCGCTACTACGACCCGCTCGACAGCCACCTCTACTGGATCGACGAGGAGCGCCGCGCCGAAACCCTGCGCCTGCGCGCCGCCGGCGGCAGCTTCCCCGAGAGCGAGCGCGACATCCCCCTCCCCCCCGGTCTCTGACCCCCCCCTTTTTCCTGCAATCATGGCCTTTACCGACGACAAACCCCTGCTCGATGTCCGCCACCTCAGCGTCTCCTTTGCCGATGAGGGCGGCGAGCTCTGCGCGGTGGACGATGTGAGCTTCAGCGTGCCGCGCGGGCAATGCGTCGGCATCGTGGGCGAGAGCGGCTGCGGCAAGAGCGTCACCGCCATGAGCCTCGTGCGGCTGCTGCCCCGCCCGGCGGGACGCATCACCGGCGGGCAGATTCTCTTCCGCGGCAAGGACATCTGCCAATTCGACTCGCGGCAGCTCCGCCGCCTGCGCGGCGGCAACATCGGCGTCATCTTTCAGGAGCCCATGAGCGCGCTCAACCCCATCATGACCATCGGCGAGCAACTGGTGGAGACCCTCGTGCTGCACCGCGACCTGACCGTCGACGAAGCCTGGGTGGAAGCCGTCAGGCTCCTCAAGCGCGTGCGCATCCCC
>JBJEVL010000185.1:0-2249 GCA_051884335.1 Akkermansia sp.
GCCCTGCATCTGGATGCCGCCAACCATGCCCGCTTGAGCGGTGCGACGCATAAAACAAGTATCAACAACATCCACAAGCAGGTGGAGCAACAACAAAAGAAAGGACAATGAGCGATATTCTGCTGGAGGCGAAGGGGCTGTGCAAGACCTACGGAACGCGCCGCGTGGTCAATCGCGTGAACCTCACCGTTCATGCCGGCGAGATTGTGGGGCTGCTGGGACCCAACGGTGCCGGAAAAACCACCTCGTTCTACATGGTGGCGGGGCTGGTGCGCCCCGATGAGGGGAGCGTCGATTTCGCGGGGCGCGATGTCTCCGGCCTGCCCATGCACCTGCGCGCGCGGCTGGGCATGGGCTACCTGCCGCAGGAGGAATCCATCTTCCGCAAACTCAGCGTGGAGGACAACCTCATGGCCATTCTCGAAACCCGCAGCGACCTCAGCCGCAGCCAACAGCGCGAGATGGCCGACAGCCTGCTGGAGCGCTTCAACATCACCAAGCTGCGCAAGAGCCAGTCTATCCAGCTTTCCGGCGGGGAGAAGCGCCGCCTGACCATCGCGCGCGCCCTGGCCGCCAACCCCAAGCTGCTCATGCTCGACGAGCCCTTCGCCGGGGTGGATCCCATCGCCGTCAAGGACATCCAGCACATTGTGGCCGACCTGCGCGATACCGACGGGCTCTCCATCCTCATCACCGACCACAACGTGCGCGAAACCCTGCGCCTGGTCGATCGCGCCTACATCCTGACCTCCGGGCAGGTCATCCGCGAGGGCACGCCCGAGGCCATCGCCGCCGACGAGGTGGTGCGCCGCGAGTACCTCGGCGATGATTTCGAGCTCTGAGGCGCCGCCCGTCTTTCGCGACAGGAAGAAGCCCGCTTCCCCCGAGCCGGGGAAGCGGGCTTTCCATTCGTGTTCGTTCGGCGGGTGCTCAGCCCCGGCGGGCGCTGTACCACGAGTACAGCCCCACCGCCGCCAGCAGCAGGCAAATCCCCGTGCTCAGCACGCGGCGCGCCAGCAACTCATCGGCATCCAGCAACAGCACATGCAGCCCGCCCAGCAGGAGCAACCCGCCGAGCAGCACCACGATCGGCCCCTTGTTGGCTTGCCACATGGTCGGAGCACCCGCAGAGGGAATCAATAGTTGGCCGCTTCGATGCGGAAGTAGGCCTGGGGATGCGCGCAGACCGGGCAGACCTCAGGCGCCTTCTTGCCGATGACGATGTGACCGCAGTTGGCGCACTGCCAGACGCAGTCACCGTCGCGCGAGAACACCAGCCCGCCCTCGATGTTGGCCAGCAGCTTGCGGTAGCGCTCCTCGTGGTGCTTCTCCACGGCCGCCACGCCCTCGAAGAGGTCGGCGATCTCGTCAAAGCCCTCAGCGCGCGCCTCCTCGGCAAAGGTCTTGTACATGTCCGTCCACTCGTAGTTCTCACCGCAGGCGGCATCGGCCAGATTTTCCGTCGTGGTGGGAACGGCGCCGCCGTGCAGGAGCTTGAACCAAATCTTGGCGTGCTCCTTCTCGTTGTGCGCCGTCTCCGTGAACAGATCCGCAATCTGCACATAGCCCTCGGACTTCGCCTTGGAAGCGTAGTAGAGGTACTTCGTGTGCGCCTGACTCTCCCCTGCAAACGCTGTCGCCAGGTTTGCAGCCGTCTTCGTTCCGGTAAGATCCTTCATAGCTGTGTGTCGAGTGTATGTTGTGCAGCGCCGAGCGCTGCAATCCCCGCCATTTTAGATTTATTCCAAAGATAGACAAGCCTTTTTTGCGTCTGCATTTCATTTCGGCAGCGGAGCGTCCTGACAGGATAAATGCTTGCTAAAAGCACCCCCCTGTGCTAGGCTCGCGGCGTATGAAGAGAACTCTTACCTTGCTCGCTGTCGGGACCGGATTGCTCATCGGTTTGCCCTCGTGCCAAAGCAGCAATTCCGCCACCGGCGGTTACGAAGAGGCCATGCCCATGAGCGAATTGTCCGTTGCGGACGGCGAATTACCCCCCTGGGTGCTGGAAAGCGACGATGCCGATGTGCAGGTGTCGGCCGGGGATGTTTCGCGCAATCAGTACGCCATCCCCGAGCCGGAACACACGGTTGCCGACCGCGGCAGCAGTGTGAGCACCTCGCAGAATCAGCCCAAGCACACCGACATCGCCTCCGCGCAGGATGACACGGTGCTGGAGAGCGAATTTGCCCCCACCGCCCCCGCCGTCACGCATGAGCATGCGGCCGCGACGCCCCCGAAATCCGCAA
>JBJEVL010000186.1:0-2235 GCA_051884335.1 Akkermansia sp.
ATGAGGACGATTGGCACTACGCCGATGCGCGCACCGACATCAGCATCACCGGCGGCAGTTTTTGCCTGGGCAGCCATGCGCGCCTGACCGGCGATGTCTGCGTGAGCGGCAGCGGCACCTTCATCATGAGCGAAGGCGTGCGCCACAACCTGGAGTATGTCGAGGGTGGCGAGGGCTTGGAGCACACCGCCATGTACCGCGTCTTCTACGGGCTGAAGGGCGATGTGCAGTTGCAGGGCGCGGCGAGCCGCATGGTGGTGAGCTTCAGCGAGGAGACGGATGCCGTCAATGTGTACTCGGGCCGTATCAGCGGCGCGGGCAGCCTGAGCATTGATGCCGCGCAGGGCGTGCTGGTGCTGGCGGGCGACAACCGCGCACACACGGGCACCAAGGAGCTCATGGGCGGCACGCTGATGCTGAACAGCGAGGCGGCGATGGGCGATGTGACAACGAATCGCTGGGTGGTGGGGAGCGCTGCCTCCGTGGCATTCGGCGGCAGCGCGGAGACGCTGCTCGATGCGCTGGATGGCAGCTCCTCGGGTACTCTGCTGCTGTGGCAGAGCCGGGACAGTGTGCTCGACCTCTCGCAGCACGCGCAGCTGGCCTTGGGTGTCCTGCGCGGGCGCAGCACGGACTATGGCAGCAGCTCGGATACCCTCACCGGCGCCCTGCGGGTGAACAGCGAGGGCGAGCTGCGCCTCGCTGCTCAACTGGTCGCGGGCAGCAGCCTGGAGGCGCAGGGACGCCTGACGCTGTTGAGCGCCGCCAACACGGTCGACTCGCTCCGCGTGGGCAGCCAAGGGCTCGATTTGGGAGCGGGGAGTCAGCTGAGCGTCAGCGGGACGCTGAGCGTGGCAGAGGGAGCCAACCTGTTGCTGGGCAGCGGTGCGGTGTTGGATTTGAGCGGCATCTCCTACGGGGTAAACGACAAGAACTTGTCCGAACAATTTGCCTCGATGGTCACAGCCGTTTCGGGCGAGGGCACGGTGCGCCTGCAGGGGGGCATGAAGATACAGTTGGCGGATTCCTCGGTTGCCCCGCCGACCTTCCGCGCGCGCTACGAGGTCGGGGGTGATTTATGGTTGCAGCGGTGGAGTGCGGGTTCTTGGTGCCTTGCAGAGAATGGCTCGCTGCATGTTGACGGCACGTTGAAGATCTCTAACCAGCAGACGCTGGAGCTGCAGCGCGGCTCCGGCGTGAGCGCCGGGGTTCTGGAGTTGGGGCTGTACGAGGACGAGAGTAGTTATTGTGGTGTGTTGCGTTCCGTCGGGGCAGATTTGCGCCTCGGCAAGCTGCAATTCGCGGGCAGCCACGAGTCCAACAGTGCTGTCATCAGCGACAGCCGCCTGCATTTCACCACGACGGATACGAGCGCCTCGGTGTTCACCGGCTCGGGCAGCATCAGCATCAGCAACAGCGTGTTGAGCAGCGACCACGGATTCACCATCACCCATGGGCTGACGGAGCTGGACTACCCCCGAATCGCCCTGAGCGACAGCACGCTGGATGCCTCGGGCGGCACCATCGCCATCAACAACATGGGCATGGATATTTCGGGGAATCTGACCATCACGGGAGGGAAGGTGAGTATCAATGGCTCATCCGTCGCCACCAATCTGCACCACGGCAGTTTTGTCATTGCCTCGGGCGGCACGCTGGAACTCAAAGGCACGGTGCAGCTGGATATGAGTGATGCCCTTGCCACGGGTACCTACAGTGGCGGCACCAACGGCTACCTGACGGCTCAGACCGGCTGGGTGGTGGAACATGTGATTGACAAGCAGGGCGGGACACTCAGCAGCAGCGCCTATTGGAGCCTCGCTGATGGGGACAACACCTATTGGGGGCTCCTTGCTGATGATGGTTCGGTTTCCTTTTCGGTGACGGAAACGGCTGTGGACAGCAAGGTGTTCTATGTCAACGGCATGGTGTCCTCGAGCACCGAATATGGCGAGGCTACGGGCTTTGTCGTCCGCAAGGGGGGCAATCTGTATCTGAGCGAGAGCTCGGCGGGCACGCTCTCCCTGGGCGAGGCGCTCCGCAGCATGCGGGGCAGCGGTACGGCGATTATCGGTATGGGGATGGCGGGAACGTCAACGCCGAAGGAGGTCCTGTTGGCGAATGCAGCCGCTGCCACCGTTTTTCGCGGTCAGGTGATTCTGAATCGCGATGTTACACTCAAGCTGGGCAACTCTGCGGACGAGGAGGGTCAGGTGGATCTCCGTTCGCTGAGCA